>NZ_CP132313.1:300000-585062 GCF_030733845.1 Shinella zoogloeoides | reverse complement strand
CGCACCTCCTCCGTAAGGCCCGTTTCGACGGCGAGGCGCCGGGCGCGCAGCACCACGTTATCCAGAATGGCAAGGCCACGGACGAAGTCCGCGACCTCCTTTCCGGATGCCCGGGCCGGCAGCTCGACCGGCGCGATCGCCTTCAGGGCAGGCTCAGCCCTCGTTTCATTCATTGACCTTCATTTCCTTGACGATCAGCTTGGCATCGACGCGCGGCTGCCAGTCCATGCGCGCCGATAGGCCGTATATGTCGCGGTGATTGAGCAGCGGCACGTCATAGGCCTCTTCGTTGATCTTGCGGGTGATCTCCTTGTAGGCGGCCTTGCGCTTTTCCACGTCGACCTGCGAGCGGGCCGCGACGATCGCTTCGCCCAGCGCCTTGTCGCTGTTGGCCGCGCCGCCCTGGCCGGGCTCGTAGGCGAAGGCCATTTCCCGGTCGGCATCGAACAGTTCGTTGGAATTGAGCACGAAATAGCTGTCGGGCCGCTTGCTCATGTCGAAGATGCGGTCGAGATAGACCGAGAATTCGAGGATCTCGACATTCACCTTTATGCCGATCTCCGTCCAGTAGGCGGCGATCGCCTCGATCATCTCGCGGTCCTTCAGCCAGCGGCCGGATTCGCCGACAAGGTTGATCACCGTGCCGGTGGCGCCCGCCTCCTCGATCAGGGCCTTGGCCCCTGCCGGATCATAGGGCCAAGCCGCGAGATCTTCGTTGTAGCCGAAGGCGCCCGGCAGGATCAGCTGCCCTTTCGTCACGCCCGCATGGCCGGCGAAGAGGCTGTCGGCCAGCGTCTGGCGGTCGATGGCCATGTTCAGCGCCCGGCGCACCCGCACGTCCTTCACCGCCGGATTGTCGATACCGAGGATGATGACGGACGTGTCGAGGCCGCTGACCGTCTTGGCTTGTGGAACGCTGTCGGCGAATTCCGGCAGGAGGTTGACGATCACGTCGAATTCTCCGGCCATCAGCCCGGAAAGCCGCGTGCCGGCTTCCGTGACGAAGCGGAAGGTCACGTCGTCGATCTGCGGCGCGCCACCCCAGTAATCGGCATTGGCGGAAAGAGCGATACTGTTGCCCCGGTCCCAGCCGACGAATGTATACGGGCCTGTTCCGACCGGTTTCTCACCGATCGCTGGATCCTTCGAATAAGCGGCCGGCACCATCTTCAGCCAATACATGCGCGCCGGCAGGATCGGGTCTGGCGCCGACGTCACGATGCGCACCGTCAGGTCGTCCACCTTCTCGGCGCCGGCGAGCGGGCCGAGATAGGCCATCTGCTCGGACTTGTTGGCGGGATCGATGACACGCAGCACGGAAGCGACGACGGCATCGGCGTTGAAGACCTCGCCATTGTGGAACTTGATGCCGTCGCGCAGCTTGAATTCCCAGGTTTTCTCGTCGATCTGCACGGGCGCGGCAGCGGCGAGCCCCGGCACCAGTTCGCCGGTCGGCGTACGTGCCATCAGGGCTTCGTAGATATTGTCGTTGACCTGACGCTCCCCGCCGTCGTCGCGCAGCTGGGCATCGAGGGTGGACGGCTCCGAGCCGATGGCAATGGTCACGGACTGCGCCGACGCCAAGGGCGCGGCGACAACGGATGCCAGCAGGAGGACAAGGCCTGACGAGAGAGTTCGCATCGTTCTGTTCATATGCATTCCCCTTTTATCGTGTGCATGCGTTGAACGAGACCTTTCAGGACGGCGGTGCCTGCGCACTGCCCGGGATGGCATCGGCAAGGGCGGAAAGGCAGACCGGACGCAGCGGCCAGCGGTGCCCGCCTACCGCTGCCGCGTCCAAGGAGTGCGCGGCCGGGCGAAGCGCCTCCACGACGGCGAGCGTATGATCCATGCAGAACCGGCCCTGGCAGGCGCCCATGCCGAACCGGCCGTTGAGGCGCAACTCACGGGGCGAAAGGGCATCCGGGCCGGACAGCAGGCCCTTCAGTTCGCCAACCGTGCGGTTTTCGCATCGGCAGAGCACGGTCTCCGCCGGCAGATCGGCGAGGTTCGCGCTGCCGGTGGCGGGGGAGAAGAGGCCAGCGAGAGCAGCCTGAAACGTTCGGGCCCGGGCGATGGCGGACGGCTCACCCTGTACCGGGCGGCCAGTGAGCCGTGCGGCAATCGTATGGCCCGCGCGGGTTCCGTCTGCTTCAGCCGCATGTGCGCCCAGAACCTCGCGCACGTCACCGGCGCGTTCGATAAGGATGCCGCCGGCACGGCGCATGGCCGGCAGGGCGAAATCGTTGGGACGCAGGCCGTCATGCAGTGCGATGCGGTCGACCTCCAGCCGCTCCTCATGCCCGTCGTTACGGCGCAGGCAGGCGACCAGCCTTTCGCCGGAGGCCGAGATCGCGGTCAGCTCCGTGCCCCGCCACCAGGCAAAGCGGCGGCGCAGCACGGGCATCATCATCGATGCGGTATCGGCGACGAGGCGGGGCTGTGCGAGGAGGCCGAGGGCAGCGGCTGGATGCGCGAGGGTATTGCCGGCCTCGACGACCGCGACTGGCGGACAGCCCGCTGCGGTCATCTGTGCCGCCAGCGCCAGCAGCAGCGGTCCGCTGCCGGCCAATAAGACGCGGCCCTTCGGCGCGCGGCCCTCCTTGAGCATGACCTGGAGCCCGCCGGCTGTAGCAACACCCGGCAGGTGCCAGCCGGGCCGCGGGCGCACGCGCTCGACGGCGCCGCCGGCAAGCACGACGGCGCGCGGACGAAATACCCGCACCTTGCCCGCCGCACGGTCATCGACAAGCACGGCATCCGTGCTGTCGATGCCAAGGAAGGCGTGCCGCGTCAGCACACGCACCGGGGCCGCGGCAAGCCTTGCCGAAAGATCCGCCCACCGGCCGGCAAGCGAGGGAACGGCGGGAACGGGCGGCACGCCCTCCGCCGGCTGTCGATGAATGGCGCCGCCGAGCGCGCTGCGCTGCTCGCACAGGAGAACGGAGAGGCCCGCCGTGGTAGCGGCAAGGGCGGCCGAAATGCCGGCAGGGCCGCCGCCGACGACGAGAAGGTCCGGCTCAACCATCGCCGTCCTCCAGTGCCGTGACGCGGATATCGTCCACGGCCGGTTCGAGGCAGGCTTCCTTCGTCAGGCCGTCGACCCGCACGAGACAGCACTGGCAGGCGCCGATGCCGCAGAAGTAGCGCGTCGCCGCACCCGAAGGATCACCACCAAAGGCATGCACACCGACGCCGGCCAGCGCCGCGGCTATGCTCTCGCCGCGGCGAAAGGGCACCGGCATGCCGCGCCAGAAGAACGCTCCACCCGCTGTCATGCCGCGATCCTTTCGCCGGCAAAGCGCGCCGGATCGAAGGCGGAAAGGTCGATACCGGGATCACGTCCCTGCACGAGGGCGGCAACGACCCGGCCGGTGAGCGGGCCGAGACAGATGCCGTCCCCCTCGAAACCGGCCGCCACGAAAAGATTGTCGGCCGCGGGCATGCGGCCGATCATCGGCAGACCGTCACTCATGGCGGTGCGGATGCCGGCAAAGCAGCGGATGATCCGCAGGCGCGCAAGGTCCGGCACCATCTCGCGCGCCGAGGCGGCCAGGCGGGCGACCGCCTCGATGTCGTTCTCGCGGCTTGTCTCGCCTTCCTCGCGGGTCGAACCGATCAGGAACTGGCCGGTTCGCAACGGATCGATCACCACGCCGTACCCTCGCGGATCGACGCCGTGCTCGGCCTTCTTGCTCAACAGATAGCTGCAGGAGAGGAGCGAGCCAGGCAGCGCACCGTTGAGGCCTGGCGCGCGCTCGGTCACCAGTTGCTGGCCGCGCCGGGGGCGCGAGACATCGGGCAGACCAACGAGCCGGCCGGCGCCGCCGCCTGCCGCGACCACGACAGCGGAAGCGGGAATCACCCGTTCGCCGGTGCGCACCCCGCTGACCCGGCCATCCGCCCGGTCGAACTCGATCCCGCTTACCGGCGTGTTGCGTTCGACCGTCAGTCCCGCCGCAGCGATGAGCCGGGCGACGATATCGTAGCCGACGGCATGGCCTTCGCCCTCCACCTCGAGTGCGGCGACGGCCACGGTGGAAACGGACGGCAGCCTGCGGCCGATATCGGCACGCGCCAACCAGCGCACGGCGGCGCCCGCCTCTGTCAGCGCGTCGGCATGGGCGGCCAGAACCTGTGCTTCTCCCTCGTTCATTGCGATGAGGAAGGTGGGGCGTGAGTGGAAGAGACCGGCGAACAGGCCCTCGTCGGCAAGCGTGCGGTAGAGCGCGGCACCGGCGCGCGCAATAGTCATCATCGGTCCCGGCCGCTTGCTGGCCACCGAGACCGCGCCATCCGCCGCACCCGTCGCCTCGGCGGCAGGAACGGCCGCTTCGAGCAGGCGGACCGAGGTGCCCGACAGCGACAGAAAGGCAGCGGTGGCCGCGCCGACAATGCCGGCGCCCACAATCACGACCGGAGGGGGCGAGTTTTCCTTGCGCACGTTTTCCGTAAATCCCGCGATGACCGGATGGATCGTAGCGCGTGGCCGGAAAGGGCGTCGATAAAAGAACTCGCGGAGAAGTTCTAAAAAAATTTACAACTCGGCGCCCCGCATGCCTTGTGGCGGCGTGCGGCGAAAGCCTATCCTTTCCGTACCGATCTCTCTCACTGACGGACATGTCTTCTTGCCCGCGATCAGTCTTCCCCTCGTTCAGACGTTCTACCAGCTCGGTCGCACCGGCTCCTATTCCGCCGCCGCGCGAGAACTCAATCTCAGCCACCCCTCGGTGGCAAACCACATCCGACGGCTTGAACATCTCCTCGGCGAGCGTCTGGTCGTCGCCGAGCGCGGGGCGCGGCGTGTCGTGCTGACGCCGCGGGGCCTGGCGCTTTACGAGCTGATCCGGCCCGAATTCGACATGATGCTGAGCCGGCTGACGCGGCTGATGGAACGGCAGCGGCCGGTGCTGCGCATCGGCATGCCGCAGGGTATTTTCCACGACCTGTTCCCGCGCGTCGTGCGCACGTTTCACGAGACCCGGCCAGACGTGGAGCTGGTCGTCTACGAACGCGACACGGCGCTAGCCGATCTGGTGCGGCAGGGCAGCCTCGACATCTTCATCGCCGAGCGGCATTTCGGCGACCCCATCGTCATGCAGCAACTGCTCGGGCGCTACGGGCTGTCGCTCGTCTTTCCGCGGGCCTGGGGGCCGCCGCCGAAATCAAGCGCCGTGCCCGAATGGGCGCGGGGCCGGCCCTTCGTCTCCCACGAACCGGGACAGACTGTGCGCGATATCGCGATCGATTTCCTCAGCCGCACCGGCGCAACCGTCGATCCGCTGATCTCGGTTTCCTCCAGCGTCAGCATCAAGCGCTGCATCGCCGAGGGCCTCGGCTTTTCGATCCTGCCGTCCTGGTCCGTCGAACCGGGCAACGACGAGATCAATGCGGTCGCCCTGCCCGAGCTGACGCCGGTATCGGTCTATTTCGGCTCGGCACGGTTCCTGAAAGACAGCGAGCTCGTACGCGACTTCCTCGATCATTGCCGCAGCGAGCTGTTTGGCACAGCGTTGGGATGAGGCTTGCCGGACGTGACCAATTCAGGATGACAGCGCGACACCTCGCGTGCCACTCGATGTCAAATGCGATAGAAAGCGAGCGACGACCGCGGATTTGAAGGCAGGCCCGAAGGAGCCGGATAGCCGAACAGTTTCGCCTCAATCCGATCCACCAGATGCTGGGATTGAACACCTAGGTGGAGGCCTCTGCCGACGTTAGACCAGGCGCGCGAGGTCGCGCACCCGGTCTGTCCGGTCAGCCGCGCGTCTTGCGCACGATGGCCATAAAGTCCTTCGCGCGCTGCGGATCGACGGCATTCCAGGTGTGGCCGTCTATCTTCAGCGAGGAGCCCACGACGCAGCCGTCGGCGACCTTCAGCACGTCGGCGACCGTCGCATGCTTGACGCCGGTATTGGCGAGGACCGGAGTGTCGGGCAGCACTTTCTTGACCGATTCCAGATCGACCATCTTCGCCGATTCCCCGGTGATCGCGCCCGAGACCAGCACGGCATCGGGGATGGAGGAGAACACCGCCGAGCGCGCCCGGTCCGCCAGCGGGCGGCTGTCGAGCGAGGCGGCGAATTCGGCCGAGACGTTGTTGAGGATCACCAGGTCCTTGCGGTCGAGCTGGCGCGCGCGGCGCATGGCGCGGCCGGCGTTCGGGGTCCACGGCCCCATGTCGGAGGCATAGGTGCCCGTGAAGATCTCGCGCACGAAGGACGCGCCGGTCGCCGCCGCCAGCGCGACGGTGCTATCGGGATCCCACAGCACGTTGACGCCGAAGGGCTTTTCGATCCGCTCGGCCAGGCGGCCGATGACGAAGGCCATGGCGGAGGTGGTGGCGATATCGACCTTGAGCTCGTAGGGACGGTCGTTTTCGTTGCCGAACATCACGGCGTCGACCCCGGCGGCCTGCAGGGCGTCGAGGTCCCGCAAGGCGCTCCGGTAGATGCCCTCGATCCCGGCGTCGGCGTCGTAGAGCGGGGTGCCGGGCATCGGGTTCAGGTGAACCATTGCGATGACCGGTTTGATCGCGGGGAAAAGATCGGCAAATTTCGTCATGTCGTTCTCCGTTGTCCGCCAGCCGCAGGGCATGAGGCGAGTCTTGGGTTAGAGGGTTGGGAAAGGCGTTCAGCTCTTCCGGCGCTCGATCAGCCAGAAGAAGACGACGGTGATCGTCAGGATGATCAGGAGCAGGATGAAGGCGGCGGCCGAGCCCTCGTTCACCTGCAGGCCCTGGAAGGCGCGCTTGTAGGCGAAGAAGGAAAGAAGCTCGGTCGAAACGCCGGGGCCGCCCTTGGTCAGCACGTAGATCAGGTCGTAGGTGCGGAATTCGTTGATGAGCTGGATGACGATGGCGATGACCGAGACCGGGCGCAGCAGCGGCAAGGTGATGTACCAGAACTGCTGGAGCGGGCCCGCGCCGTCCACCTCGGCGGCCTCGTAGGGCTCCTTCGGCAGGGAGGCGAGCCCGGCCGACAGCAGGAGCACGACAAAGGACGTCTGCTGCCAGATGTCGATCGAGATCAGCGTGGAAAGCGCGATGGAACTGTCGCCGAGCCAGTCGACCATGGGCAGGCCCATCGCCGCGAGCGACTGGTTGACGATGCCGAGATTGGGCTGCAGCAGCATGCGCCAGATCAGCGCCACGGCGACCGGCGACATGGCCATCGGCACGGTCAGGATGGCGAAATAGAGCCCCCGCGCGGTAAAAATCTGCCGGAGCATCAGCGCGATCGCCAGGCCGATGACGAATTCGCCGATGACGGCGGCCGCCGAATAGCGCAGCGTCAGCCAGAGCGAATGCCAGAACAGCGGCTCGCCGGCGATCTTCAGGAAATTCGCCATGCCGACGAAGCTCAATGCCGGCTTGATCATCGTCATCGAGGAAAGCGAGATCGCCAGCGCGTAAAGCAACGGAAGCCCCATCACCACGGCGAGCATGGTCAGGCCCGGAGCCGCGAAGCTCCATCCGGCACGGATCCGGTTTCGTGCGATCGCGTTCATGCGACGATCCCTTTGATATTCTCGCGGCGTCGAGGCGAAGTCGGATAGCGGCCTGCGGGTCCGCATACGGGGCCCGCAGGCATTGAGGATTACTTGGCCAGCAGTTCCTGAAGGCCCTTGGCCGAGGCTTCCAGCGCGGCATCCACCGTCGCGTCGCCGCTGGCGGCAAGCGAGATCTGGGTGCCGAGCAGGTCCTCGTATTGCGGCGAATAGGTGAAGATCGGGAAGCTCTTGCCCGCCGCGACGATCTCGCCCGCCTTCGCGTAGAACGGATACTTTTCCAGCACCGCCGGATCGGTGAACACGTCCGAGCGCACGGGCGCATGACCCTGCAGCGCGCGCTTCACCGAGATATCCTTGGACTGGACCCAGGAAATGAACTTCCAGGCGGCTTCCTTCTGATCATCGGGAACGTTCTTCGGAATGCCCCAGCCCCAGCCGCCGCTTTCGCCATGGCCGCCCGGCATCACCGAGATCGCCACCTTGCCGGCCACCTTCGGGCAGGCTTCGGCATTGTCGAGCTGCGGCAGCATCCACCAATAGGTCACCATGGAGAAGGATTCGCCCGCGCACATCAGCCGCATCGTATCGTCGAGCGTGGCCGACAATGCCCCGGTCTGGGCGGCGTTGCCGATCATGTCCTTGTAGAGCGTCAGCGCGTGCTTACCCTCCGGGGAGTTCAGCACCACCGCGCCGTCCTTGCCGAAATAGTCGCCGCCCGCGGCGAAGAGGTAGTTGGAGAACTCCATCGAGTTGGGATCGCCGCGCTGGCCCTGCATGGCGGCGCCGTTGACGCCGCCCTCGGCCTTCATGAATTTCGCAATGGCGACGTAGTCGTCCAGCGTGGCGGGCGCGGCGAGCGTCTTGCCGGTCGCCTGCTCGAACTTGGCCGCGAGATCGGCGTTCTCCAGGAGGTCCGTGCGGTAGATCAACCCCATCGAATAGTTGTACATCGGCAGGATCGGCATCGCCTCGTCCGTGCGGCCGAGAAGGTCCAGCATCGACGGGATGACCGGGGCGAGGTCGAAGCCGGTCTTGTCGACATAGGGTTTCAGGTCCTCCAGCCAGCCGCCGGCCGGGAACTCGCCCGCCCAGAGGAAATCGACCGACAGGAGATTGTACTGGCTCTCCCCGCCGACGAGCTGGGCGACCAGCTTGTCATGCATGTCGCCATAGCCGACCTTCTCGAATTCGACCTTGATGCCGGTTTCCTTCTCGAATTCCGGCAGCAGCGCCTCGATGATCTTCGTCTCGGGCACATCCTCCATCAACGCGCGCAGGACGACGCCGTCGGCAAGGGCGGTTCCCGCCCAGAGCGTGGCGGCAAGGCTGCCGGCGACAAGGAAGGCTTTGTTTCTCAATCCGCTTTTCATCTGTTCCACTCCGTTTTGGTTTCTGGCTTGCATGAGGCACTTATCTGACGGAGCCGAAGGACAGCCCCTGGACCAGGTATTTCTGGATGAAGCGCACCGCGATCAGCAGCGGCAGGATGGCAAGCGACACCCCGGCCGAGACCTGCGCGATCTGGACCCCGTTCGACGTCTGCAGCGCGGCGAGCGCGACCGGCACGGTGGCGGTCCTCGAGCCGCCGAGGATCAGCGCGAACAGGAATTCGTTCCACGACAGGATGAAGCCCAGCACCGCGGCGGCCATGATGCCGGGGCTGGCCACCGGCAGCACGATGCGCCAGAACGCGCCCCAGCGTGTGGCGCCGTCGGTCATGGCGGCGCCTTCCAGCTCCTCGGGGATGGATTCGAAGAACCCCATCAGGATCCAGGTCAGGAACGGCAGGTTGATCGCGGCATAGGCGAGCGTCAGCCCGGTCAGCGAATTGGTGAGCCCCGCCAGCCGGTACAGCATGAAGACCGGCAGGGCGAGCGCGACCGGCGGCAGCATCTGGCTGGCGAGCGTCGCAAAGCGGGCAAACCTGCCGCCGGTGCGAAAGCGGGCGAAGGCGTAGCCGGTCATCGCGGCGAGCGGCATCGACAGCACGACGGACATCGCCGCTACGATCAGCGAATTGAGGTAGTTCGTGCCGAAATTCTTCTGGACGAACAGCGTGCGGTAGTTGTCGAGGGTGATTTCGGGGAAGATCGCCGTCGAATAGGACAGGCGCTCGGGCACCAGCGAGGTGCGCAGCACCCAGAGGATCGGCACGAGCACGATCAGGCAGGCGATGACGAGGCCGACATGGGAGAGGATGCGTCGCAGCATGGCTCACGCCTTTCGCGGATAGGCCGCGCCCGAGGCGGCGTTGAACAGATGCATCGCGGCCATATCCGCATGCAGTGTCACCTCATCGCCGAAGGCGGGCAGGAAATGCCGCCCGGTGCGCGCCGACAGCGTGACGCCGCCGACCTCGATGCCGATCAGGTTTTCCGCGCCCAGCGCCTCGCGCATCACCACCCTGCCGGTGACGGGCAGCGTATCCGGCGTGGGTTCGGTCAGGACGTCCTCGGCGCGCAGCCCGAGCATCACCGGCTCCGCCACAGCGCGCGCGTAGAGCGCGGACTGGGCGACGGGCAGGACGCCCGAGACCGGCCCTGCATCGATCGACAGCATATTCCCGGTCGCCGCCAGCCGCGCCGGAACGAGGTTCATCGCGGGCGAGGCAAGGAACTGGGCCACGAAGGTGTTGGCCGGGTTGGCATAGACGTCGAGCGGCGCGCCCACCTGCTCGATATGCCCGTCGCGCATGATGCAGATGCGATCGCCCATCGTCATGGCTTCCACATGGTCGTGGGTGACGAAGACCATGGTCTTGCCGAGCCGCCGGTGCAGCTTCACCAGCTCCTGCCGCATCTCGCCGCGCAGCTTCGCGTCGAGGTTGGACAGCGGCTCGTCCATCAGGAACACGTCCGGCTCGCGCACCATGGCCCGGCCGAGCGCCACGCGCTGGCGCTGGCCGCCCGAGAGCGCGCCCGGCTTGCGGTCGAGATAGGGCACGAGGCCGAGGATCTCGGACGCCGCCTTGATGCGCGCATCCTGCTCGGCAAGCGGCGTGCCGCGCATCTTCATGCCGAAGCGCATGTTCTCGCGCACCGACATGTGGGGGTAGAGCGCATAGCTCTGGAACACGACCGCGACATTGCGCTCGCGCGGCGGCAGCTCGGTCACGTCGCGCGCGCCGATGCTGATCCGGCCCGCCGTGATCTCCTCCAGGCCGGCGATCATGCGCAGCGTCGTCGACTTGCCGCAGCCAGACGGCCCGAGAAGCACCATGAACTCGCCCTCCTCGATGGCGAGGGAAACGTCCCTCACCCCGAAGATTCCGCTGCCATATTCGCGGCTGATGGTGTCGAGCGTGATCGCGGTCAAGGGAGCCTCGTGGTTGGGCTTAAGTTAGGATGCGGGCGCAATTCGAACAAAATCGAACAACGACGGTCAGGTCGTATAGACCCCGCCGGTGACGTTGATGGCCTGTCCGGTCATGAAGCGCGCCGCATCCGAGCAGAGGAAGACGACGACCCCGGCGACATCCTCGGGCGTTTCGATGCGGCCGAGCGGCGTCTGGCGGATGTAATCCTCCTGCACCTCGGCGGGCGTCATGCCGCGCAGCTCGGCCTCCCAGAGGATCTCGCGCTCCTGCATCGAGGTCCGCACGAAGCCGGGGCAGACGGCGTTGACGCGGATCCCCTTCGGCGCGAGTTCGCGCGCAAGGCCCTGCGTCCAGCCGACGACGGCGAATTTCGACGCCGAATAGTGCGCCAGCAGCGGCGCGCCGATCTTGGCGGCAAGCGACGCGGTATTGACGATCACGCCCTTGTGTTCGCTCAAGAAATGACGAGAGGCGACCTGGTTCGTCAGGAACACGCCGCGGGCGTTGACGTCCATGTTGAAGTCCCAGTCCTCGTCCGTCAGGTCGATGGCCTGGCGCATGGTCGAGACGCCTGCATTGGCGATGCAGATGTCGATGCCGCCGGCAAGCGACAGCGCCTGATCGAAGGCCGCCTGCACGGACGAACGCTCGCGCACGTCGATCTCGACGGCATGGTGGCCGGCACCGAGCGCGGCGGCGGCCGTGCGGGCGGCCTCGCCGTTGAGGTCGGCGACGACGACCGAGACTTCCTGCGCGGCCAGCGCCCTGGCGATCGCGAAGCCGATGCCGGTCGCCGCCCCCGTCACGAAGGCGCGCTTGCCCGCCAGCCCCGGGTGCCTCTGTTCGGCCAACTGTCTTGGATCCATCTGCATTCCTCCTGTTGAACGAAATCAAACAAATTTCTTCATCACGTGCAACAAAAATGTTTGATTATGTGCGATATATCCGCATTATGTGTTCTATTATGATTGTTCATGTGCCCGCCCCCACGTCAGGAGCATTGCCCGGAGACCTCGGAAAACCCCGGGAGATCGAGGCCGGACTGTGCTACCAGCAGGGGAAACATCGCCTTCACTCACCTCTGGAACGGGCCACGGACATGACGCAGCAGGAAAAGACGACCACCAGCCTCCCCCCGCCTTCGCGCGAGCGCTCGCGGGCACCCGCGCAGGCACGCAAGGCGCGCATTCTCGAACGCCTGAACCTCGGCGGGTCGATCTCGGTGACCGACATCGCACAGGAATTCGGCATTTCGGACATGACCGTGCGCCGCGACCTCGCCGAGCTGGAGCGGGACGGGTTGCTGGAGCGGGTCCATGGCGGCGCCGTCGGGCTCACGCGCGGGCCGCTGACCGTCATCGACGACGCCGAGCCGATCTTCGAGGCCCGCTCGCGCCAGAACGCCGAGCGCAAGGCGCGCATCGCGCAGGCCGCCGCCCGCCATGTCGCCGGGCGCATGACCATCGCCTTCGACCTCGGCACCACGGTGCTGGCGGCCGCGAACGCCATCGTCCAGGCCGGCCCCGATCCGCAGCTGCGCGCCTTTTCCAACAGCCTGCGTATCGGCATGACGATGGCGCGGGCCGGCATCGCGACCTACATGAGCGGCGGGCTGATCCGCGCCGAGGAGATGTCGCTGACCGGTAAGGAGGCCGTCGACGGCTTTTCCCGCTATTATTTCGATGTGGCGCTGCTTGCCGCCTCCGGCATGACGACCGAGGGCGTCTTCGATTATTCGCCCGAAGAGGTGGCGGTGAAGACTGTCTTCCTGCAACGCTCGGCCGAGCGCGTGCTCCTGATGGACAGCACCAAGTTCCGCCGCATCTCGACGGTGCTGATCGCCACGCTCCCCGAAATCTCGACGCTGATCACCGACGCGCCGCCCCCGCCGGAGCTTGCCACCGTGCTGGATGCGGCGGGGGTGCGGATCATCGTCGCCGATCCCCTGCAACCCCCGAACTCTCCCGGATGAACCCACGAATGACCGTCTTCCTTGGCCTCGATATCGGCACCACCTCCACCATCGGCATCCTGGCCGACACCGCCGGCACCGTCCTGGCGCTCGCCTCGCGGCCGGTCACGCTTTATGCGGAAAAGCCGGGCTGGGCCGAGGAGGAGCCGGAGGAATGGTGGCGGAACTGCTGCGCGATCGTTCCCGATCTGCTGGCGCAGGCCGGCATCGAGGCCAAGGATATCGCCGGGGTCGGCGTTGCCGGCATGCTGCCCGCGACGGTGCTGCTCGACGAGGCGGGACGGCCGCTGCGCCGCTCGATCCAGCAGAGCGACGGCCGCGCCGGCGCCGAGGTCGACGATATCCGCCGCGCGATAGACGAAGCCGCCTTCCTCGCCGCGGCGGGCTGCGGCATCAACCAGCAGCTCGTCGGCGCGAAGATCCGGTGGCTGGCCCGGCACGAGCCGGAAGTGCTGGCGAAGGCCCGGACCCTGCTCGGCTCCTACGACTACATCAATTACCGCCTGACCGGCAAAGCCGCGGTCGAGCAGAACTGGGCGCTGGAGGCGGGGATCGTCCATGTCGCGAGCGGCGAAATCGACCTCGATCAGGCGGAGCGGACGGGAATTCCGCCGCATCTCCTGCCGCCGCTGATCGGCTCCTCCGCCGTTCTCGGCCCCGTCACCGCCGAAGGGGCGCGCGCGACGGGGCTTGCCGAGGGAACGCCGGTGGTCGGGGGCGCGGCGGACATGATCGCCTCCTGCCTCGGGGCCGGCGTGGTGCGCAAGGGCGACGTGCTGCTGAAATTCGGCGGCGCGGTGGACATCCTGACCGCGACCGACGTCCTGAACCCCGATTCCCGGCTGTTTCTCGACTACCACCTGATCCCCGGCCTGTGGCTGCCGAACGGCTGCATGTCGACGGGCGGCTCCGTGCTGAACTGGTTCGTCGAGACCTTCGCGGGCGGCATCGAACCCGTCGAAGGCTCCCGCCATGCGGCGCTGGACGCCATGGCAGCCGAGCGCCCGGCGGGCGCGATGGGCCTCACCTTCCTGCCCTACCTGCTCGGCGAGAAGACGC
The DNA here is from genome assembly GCF_030733845.1 of Shinella zoogloeoides. NCBI lineage: Bacteria > Pseudomonadati > Pseudomonadota > Alphaproteobacteria > Hyphomicrobiales > Rhizobiaceae > Shinella > Shinella zoogloeoides. Next base: position 571,203 of record NZ_CP132313.1, on the reverse strand, counting down.
CGCTGCACGATCCTTCCGCGCGCGGCGCGCTGAACGGGCTGACATTGTCGCACGATCTCGGCCATATCTGGCGGGCGGTGCTGGAATCCTACGCCTATGCGATCCGCCACCACATCGAGACCTTTAACGAAGCGGGCCACCAAACGACGCGCTTCCTCGTCTCGGACGGCGGGGCGAAATCCTCCGTCTGGATGGGCATCGTCGCCGATGTGCTCGGCCAGCCGCTGCAGCGCCTCGCGGGCCATCCGGGCTCCTGCCTCGGCGCGGCCTGGACCGCCGCCGTCGGCCTCGGCGCGGCCGAGTGGGACGGCATCGTGGCCTTCACCGCCCGCGACACGCTGTTCACGCCCGATCCCGCCAATCGCGACACCTACGAGCGGGGTTATGCCGCCTTCCGCGACCTCTACCGCCGCCTGCAGGGCGCGCAGTCGTGAGCGCCTTCCCCTGGAAGGCCGTCGCCTGGGATATCGACGGCACGCTGGTCGACAGCGAGCCGCTGCATCACCGGGCGCTGCTCGCCGCCTGCGGCGAGCACGGGCTCGACCTGCGCGGCCTGCCGGAGACGACCTTCATCGGCATGCACCTGCGCGACGTCTGGGCGCAGCTGCGCCCGAGGCTGCCGGAAACGCTGGCCGAGGCGCAATTCCATGGCCGGATCCGCCATCACTATGCGGCCGGCGCGGCCGGGCTCGGCGCGATCGCCGGGGCGGTCGAAACGATCCGGGCGCTCGACGCCCTCGGCGTGGCGCAGGTCTGCGCCTCGAATTCGGGGCGCGCGGTGGTGGACGCCAATCTCGCCGCCATCGACGTGACGGCGCTGATGCGCGGCACGGTCTCGCTCGACGACGTGGTCGAGGGCAAGCCGGCGCCTGAGCCATATCTCCGGGCGGCGCGGCTCATCGGCACGGACCCGGCCGACATCCTGGCGGTCGAGGACAGCCTGACCGGCGTGCGCGCCGCCCGCGCCGCCGGCATGCAGGTGGCGCTGCTGAGCCACGGCGCGGACGGGCCGCCGGCCGGGGCGGATGCCGCGCCGCATTTCCGCATCGCGGCCCTGGAAGAAATCCTGCGGCTCGGCCGCTGAACCCTCTGCCCGGCCGTCGCCGGGACCCGAGAATGCCGCAGTGCAACATGTTGTTTCCACGGAGATTTCCGGCAGCCATGCCGGGAACGCCGCCGCATGCCGTCCGGCTTCGAACCTCCTGCCTGAGACCACGCGGCCGCCGTGAAAAATTCTTGACAAACCTGCCGCGATCCACTTCAAATATGTTACGCGGTATTTGTTATAACAAATGACAGGGATCCAATGCAGCCTCCCCTTCTCCTGCGCATCGTCACCCATCTGGTCCTCGGCCTGTGCTGCCTGGTGGTGCTGCTGCCGCTCCTGTGGGTGCTGCGGACCTCGTTCGCGGACAAGGTCGTCGCCTATCAGCTGCCGCCCGCATTGTTCTTCACGCCGACGCTCGACAATTACCGGATGATCCTCGTCGAGATGAATTTCGGCACCTTCTTCCTGAACAGCCTGATCATCTCGCTGACCTCCACGCTGCTCGCGGTGGTGATCGGCGCGCTCGCCGCCTATGCGATCGACCGCTACAGGGCGGGCGGCGACGCGATGCCGATCGTCATCCTCGCCACCCAGATGATGCCGCCCATCGTGCTGGTCATCCCCTTCTTCCTGATCTTCAAGGACATCGGCCTCACCGATTCCCGCACCGGCCTGATCGTCACCTATCTCGCCTTCAACCTGCCCTATGTCGTCTGGCTGATGATGAGCTTCATGAAGCGCGTTCCGCGCGAGCTGGACGAGGCGGCGCTGATCGACGGCTGCACGCCGATGACCGCCTTCATCCGCATCATCGTTCCCGCGCTCCTGCCCGGCATCGGCGCGGCCACCATCCTCAGCTTCGTGCTGAGCTGGAACGAATTCCTCTTTGCCCTGATGCTGTCGGGCAACGAGTCGAAGACCCTTCCCGTCGCGATATCCAGCCTGGTCACCCAGCAGGGTACGGCGATCGGGGCGGTCAGCGCGGCGACCATCCTCGCCATGCTGCCGATGGCGATCCTGTATTTCGCCATGCGCCGTTTCCTCGTCTCGGGGCTGAACCTCGGAGCGGTCAAAGGCTGACCGGCAACACACGGGACGACGGTCCAATCCCGCATTCAACCCGCACCAAGGAGATCGAAGCATGCCCCGACTGATCACAACTAGGCTTGGCGTGATGGCCGCCTCGCTGCTTGCCGCCTCGACCGCGCTCGCCGATCCCGCCGCCGTCTGCCAGGGAAAGACGCTGAACCTCCTGCTCGAGACCGTGCCCGACAGCACGGCGCTCGCCGAGGTCGGCCCGGAATTCGAGAAGCTCTCGGGCGCCAAGCTGAACATGGAGGCGGTCAACTATTCGCTGATGCATGAGAAGCTGGTGCCGAGCCTGACGGCCTCCTCCGGCTCCTACGACGTGCTGGCGGTCGACAGCTACTGGGCGGGCGAATTCGTCACCGCCAACTGGATCCAGCCGCTCGACGAGCGCATCGCCGCCGACAAGATCGATACGTCGGTCTATTATCCCGCGCTGATGGACGTGAACGGCAAGGTGAAGGGCACCACCTACATGCTGCCCTTCTGGCAATATGCGATGGGCATGCTTTACCGCAAGGACATCGTCGAGGATCCGGCGTTCCAGGCCGCCTACAAGGAAAAGTTCGGCCGCGACTGGCGCCTGCCCGAAACGCTTCAGGAATATGCCGACGTCGCCAAATGGGCGGGCCAGCACACCGGCAAGGCGGGCGTCGCCATGTCCGGCCAGCGTGCCGATCCCGTGGTGATGGAAGCCACGAACTACGTCTTCTCGCTCGGCGCGGATTTCTACAACCGCGAGACCTGGGAACCGGCGCTGAATTCACCCGAAGGCATAGGCGGTGAAGATCTATGCCGATCTTCTCGCCAATGCCGCCCAGCCCGGCGCGCTCGGCGCGAATTTCGACGACGTCGCCAATGCGCTGAAGCAGGACAAGGCGGTCTTCTCGATCTCCTACCTGTTCCTGATGCCGACCCTGCAGGACCCGAAGGAATCCAAGGTGGTCGACAAGATGGCCTTCGCGCGCATGCCGGGCCAGGACAGCCTGCTCGGCGCCTGGGGCTGGGCGATCCCGACCAATGCGGCCAATCCCGATTGTTCCTGGGAGTTCATCAAATGGGTGGAATCCAGGGACGTGGCGATGAAGCGCGCGATGGCCGGCGGCCAGGCGACGCAGGCCTGGATCTATGACGACGCCGAGTACCTGAAGCGCTGGCCACAGATGGCCGCGGTGGGCGATGCGCTCGCCCATGCCAAGGGCCTGCCGGTGATGTCGCGCGCGACCCAGCTGGTCGAGGTCTTCGCCGAGGTGATGGGCGAGGTTCTCGCCAATGGCACGGATCCGGCGACGGCCATCGCGAATGCCGAGGACAAGTTCGCCCGCCTGACCAGGGGCGATCCGCTGCTGAAGTGATCCCTTCCATACACGAAACCGCTGCGGCCGGATAATCGGCCGGCCGCAGCCCCGATCCTCCCGTGCGACGGATGCCAGAAGCATGACAAGCGCCAGCCAGACCGCAAGACCCGCCTATTCCGCCCCGGCCCGCCGGTCGGACGGGTTCTCGACCGGGTTCTACAAACTGCTGTTCATGACGCCGACCGTGCTCGTTCTGGCGCTGGTGGTGGCCGCGCCGCTCCTCTACTCCTTCTGGCTCAGCCTGCACGAATACATCATCACCTACGGCATGGGCGATCTCGTCTGGTTCGAGAACTATGCCGCGATGATGAGCGATGAGTTCGCCGGCGTCTCGTGGATCACCATGAAGCTGACGGTGATCGTCGTCGTCCTGGAATTCCTGATCGCCTTCGGCCTCGCGCTCCTCCTGAACCAGTCCTGGCTGAAGTTCCGCGAGTTCTACCTCATGGTGCTGATGCTGCCGATCCTGATGACGCCGGTGGCCGTGGCGCTGATGTTCCGGCTGATGTTCAACCCCAATCTCGGCATCATCAACTGGGTGCTGTCGCTTGTCGGCATTCCCCAGCAGGGCTGGTTCGGCGATCCGGACCTTGCGCTTGCCACCGTGGTGTTCGTCGATATCTGGAACGAGACCTCGCTGATGCTGATCATGCTCTATGCGGGGCTGAAATCGCTGCCGCAGGATCCGGTGGAGGCCGCGCGCATCGACGGCGCCAACGCCTTCCAGATCCTGCGCCACGTCACCCTGCCGATGCTGAAGCCGGTCATCCTCGTGACGCTGCTGATCCGCATGATCACGGCGCTGAAGAGCTACGACCTGATCTACATGCTGACGCAGGGCGGCCCCGGCAAGGTGACCGAAACGATCAGCTTCTACGCCTACCGCCTCGGCTTCCGCTTCCTCGATATCGGCCAGGCGGCGGCCGTTTCCTTCATCCTCCTCGCCGCGGTGATCGTCCTGACGGTCCTCCTGCTGCGCATCATGCGGGAGAACTGAGGATGGAGCAGGATCAGGCCCCGCGCTGGAAGCGCCTGCAGGAATGGGACCGGCGCCCCCTGCGGCTCGACAGCTTTTCCGAGGAAAGCCCAGAGAACGGCTTTGCGGTCTTCCATTCGCCCTTCGATCCCACGCCCGGGCTGACGCTCGGGCCGCAGGGCGACATCCTTGAAATGGATGGCCGCAAGACCGCCGATTTCGACATTCTCGACGCCTTCATCGCCGCCCACCACATCGACCGGGCCGTCGCGGCCGAGGCCATGGCGCTCGACAGCACCGCGGTGGCGCGCATGCTGGTCGATGTGAACGTGCCCCGCGAGGAGCTGGAGCGGCTGGCCCGCGGCATGACGCCCGCCAAGCTGACCGAGGTGGTGGGCAGGCTTTCCGCGCTGGAGGCGACCTTCGCCTATTCCAAGATGCGCCAGCGCCACAGCCCCGGCAACCAGGCGCATGTCACCAATGCCAAGGACGACCCGCTGCAGCTGGCCGCCGATTCCGCCATCGCCGTGGCGCTCGGCTTCGACGAGATCGAGACCACCATGCGCGTGGCGGGCAACGCCTGGGCCAATGCGCTGGCCTGCACCGTGGGCGCGGCGGCCGGGCGCGGTAGCACCCTCTTCCAGTGCTCGATCGAGGAGGCCGAGGAGTTGAAGATCGGCCTGGCGGGCCTTGCCACCTATGCCGAGACCGTTTCGGTCTATGGCAGCGAGCGTTCCTTCGTCGATGGGGACGATACGCCCTGGTCGAAGACCTTCCTGACCGCTGCCTATGCCTCGCGCGGCATCAAGGCGCGCTGCACCTCGGGCGCGGGCTCCGAGCTGCTGATGGGCTTTCACGAGAAATGCTCGGTGCTCTACCTGGAGGCCCGGTGCCTGTGCCTCCAGCGCGCCATGGGCGTGCAGGGCACCCAGAACGGCGGCGTGGACGGCGCGCCGCTGACGGCCTCGATGCCGGGCGGCATTCGCGAACTGATGGCGGAGAACCTGCTGGCAGTGTGGCTCGGGCTGGAATGCGCCTCGGGCAACGACACCAAGACCTCGGAATCCGAGATCCGCATCGGGGCGAAGATCACGCCCTACCTCTTGGCCGGGTCGGACCTGATCACCTCCGGCTTCGGCTCGATCCGCGCCTATGACAATTCCTTCAATCCCTCGCTCTTCAACGCCGAGGAGATGGAGGACTACCTCGTCCTGCAACGGGATTTCGAGGTGGACGGCGGGCTTGCGCCGCTTTCGGACGAGGAGGCGCTGCGGGTGCGGCGCCAGGCGGTCGAAGCGCTCGACGACGTGCTGGACGAGCTCGGCCTCGCCAAGGCCGAGCCTCGCATGAAGGAGAGCGTCATCCATGCCTCCGGCTCCGACGATACCGAGACCTTTGCGCCTGTGCGCACCCTCGAGATCAGCCGCGACATCGCTTCGCGCGGGCTGACCGCGCTCGACGTGGTGCGGGCGCTGGCGCTGCGCGGCCATCGCGAAATGGCGGAAAACCTGATGAGCATGCTGCGCCAGCGCATCAGCGGCGACTACTTACAGACCTCGGCCATCGTGCGCGGCGGCAAGGTCGTCAGTGCGGTGAACGATCCGAACCATTATTCCGGGCCCGGCACCGGCTACCGCATGGACGAGGCGCGCTGGAGCCGCGTGAAGGCGGTCCGCGGCACGATCAACCGCAGCCATGTGCTCGACGCCGAGGGCAGCCACGAGGCGCCGGCGGGGTCGGCGCAGTTCTACCCGATCGGCAAGGCGGAGAAGGGTCATGATCCGCACGAGGTGGTGATCGGCATCTCGCCGGCCTTCGGCGAGCGGCTGCACCGCACGACGGCGGGCCATGCCGTCAGCGACGTGCTGGATGCGCTAACGCGCGGTGTGCTGGAAGGCGGCGGCATGCCGCGCGTGGTGCGCATCCGGCACACGGCGGACACCTCCTTCCTCGGCCTCAGCGCCGCGCATCTGGCGGGCTCGGGCTACGGCATCGGCATCCAGGCCAAGGGCACCGCGATCATCCACCAGCGGGACCGGCTGCCGCACATGAACCTGGAACTGTTCTCCAACGCGCCACTGGTCTCGCTGGAGCAATATCGCGCCATGGGCCGCAATGCCGGACGCATGACCTGGGGCGAGACACCCGAGCCGATCATCGTGACCAATGACGGGCAGGCGCTCGGCGCGCGCTTCCACCCGCGCGTCGCGCTGCTCTACGCCATCGAGACGGAAATGACAGAACCCGGCGCCGAGCCGGAAGAGATGTTCTTCGCCAGCGCGGAGCGTAACGCATGAGCACCGATGCCCGCGATCTCTACCCGCTCTCCGAAAAGGCGCCCCATCTGGTGCGCAGCAAGACGGGGCTTGGGCTTGAGGATTTCACCGTCGACGCCGTGCTGGAAGGTCGGATAGGCGCGCAGGATCTGGCGATCACGCCCGAGGCGCTGCGGTTGCAGGCCGATGTCGCGCGCGCCACGGACCGCGACCGTCTGGCCGAGAATTTCGAGCGCGCCGCCGAACTGGTCGCCGTGCCGCAGGACATGCTGCTCGACACCTACGAGCTGCTGCGCCCGGGCCGCGCCAAATCCGCCGATCAGCTGCGCGCGCGCGCCGCGCTGATGCGGCGCGACTATGGCGCGAACCGCATCGCCGCCCTGATCGAGGAGGCCGCCGACGTCTGCGAGCGGCGCGGCCTTTTCACCAAGAGATTCTAGAAGAGGAAAGACAAATGGCCCAGGTGGAAGTCGTCCGGCTCGCCAAAAGCTTCGGCGCGGTCGATATCATCCGCGACCTCGATCTGAGGATCGCCAACGGGGAATTCGTGGTACTGGTCGGCCCCTCCGGCTGCGGCAAGACCACGCTGCTGCGCATGATCGCCGGGCTGGAAGCCACCACGGCGGGCGAGATCCGCATCGGCGAGCGCGACGTCACGCACCTTTCGCCGCGCAATCGCGATATCGCGATGGTCTTCCAGTCCTATGCGCTCTACCCGCATATGACCGCGGCCGAGAACATGGGCTTCAGCCTGAAGCTCGCCAAGGTTCCGCAGCCCCAGATCAACGACCAGGTGAACCGGGCGGCGAAGATGCTGCATATCGACCACCTGCTGTCGCGCAAGCCCCGGGAGCTGTCAGGCGGCCAGCGCCAGCGCGTCGCCATGGGCCGCGCCATGGTGCGCCAGCCGGCCGTCTACCTCTTCGACGAGCCGCTCTCCAACCTCGACGCGCAGCTTCGCACCTCGATGCGGGCCGAGATCAAGCGCATGCATCTGGAAGAGAAGCAGACCGTGATCTACGTCACCCACGACCAGATCGAGGCGATGACGCTCGCCGACCGGATCGTCGCCATGCGCGCCGGCAGGATCGAGCAGATCGGCTCGCCGGACGACCTCTACAATCGCCCCGCCACTACCTTCGTGGCGAAATTCATCGGCTCGCCAGCCATGAACCTGTTGCCGGCAACGGTCGGGGATGGCGTCATTATCGTGACAGGAGGCCCCTCCTTCCCGCTGCCGCCGGCCTTCGCCCACCTGAAGGACGAGAGCGGCCGCAAGGTGCTGCTCGGCGTGCGGCCCGAGGCGTTCCATCTGGAGGCGCGCCGTTCCGACTGGCCGTCCTTCACCATCACCGCCTCGCTGATCGAGCCCTGCGGCGCCGAGGTCTATGTCATCGGCGACCTTGCCGGCCGGGACGTCACCTTGCGCCTGCAACCGGGCACAGCGCCGGAACGCGGCCAGACGCGCAGCTTCCATGTCGATGCGGGGGCCGTGCATCTGTTCGACGCCGAGACCGAACGCAGCCTGCGCCATGAAGGAGACACCCCGTGAGCGATATGCTTCTGAGCGGCAAGACCGCGCTCGTCACCGCCGCCGGATCCGGCATCGGCCGGCAGTCCGCCGGCATCCTCGCGGCCAACGGCGCCTTCGTGATGGTGACCGACCGCGACGGGGGACTGGCCGAGGAGACGGCGGAGGCCATCCGCGCCGCCGGCGGCATTTGCGCATCGTCGGCGATCGACGTGGCGGACGAGGCCGCGGTCACCGGGGTCTTCGACCGGCTGGTGCGCGAACGCGGGGCGCTGAACATCCTGCACAATCATGCCGGCATCCAGATCGGCGGCGCGCTGGAACAGATCGATGCCGGCGACATGCGCAGGAGTTACGAGATCAACGTCGTCGCGCAGTTTACGGCCTGCAAGGCGGCGCTGCCGCACATGCGGGCGCAGGGCGGCGGGGTGATCCTCAACACCGCCTCGAATGCCGGCGTCTTTCTCGACAAGGGCATGCTCGCCTATATCACGACCAAGTCGGCCGTCATCACCATGACCAAGCAGATCGCGCTGGATTACGCCCGCGACGGCATCCGGGTGAACGCGCTTTGCCCCGGCTGGGTCGACACGCCGTTCAACGGTCCTTATGAAGCGCAGCTCGGCGGCCGCGCGGCGCTGGAGAAGGTCGTGCGCGATCTCGTGCCGATGGGCCGCTTCGGCCGGCCGGAGGAGATCGCCGAAGCCGTGCTCTTCCTCTGCTCGGATCGCTCCTCCTTCATCACCGGCCATGCGCTGGTGGTCGATGGCGGCGAGTGCCTCGCCGGCGGCAGCAACTCCTCGGTCTGACCAGGCAGCCGAAGCGCAGCAACAAGGATATCGTCGTGCTGATCAATTCCCACCCCGCCGCTGCCAGGCTTTCCGGCGGCCTGCCGCCCTTCGTGGCGACGACGGATCCCGCCCGCACGGCCGAGGCCGGGACGATCGCCGAGAGCGCGCTCCTGTCCGTGGCCCCGCCCGGCATCTCGCTGGAGGAAGGCGCCCGCATCGCGGAGCGCGTGTTCGGCATTGCCGGCGAGATGCGGATGCTGTCCTCCGAGCGGGATTCGAACTTCCACATCCGCCTTGCCGGCGGCGAGCAGGCGCTGCTGAAGATCACCAACGCCGCGGAGGACCGCGCCGTCACGGCCATGCAGACCGCGGCCCTCGCGCATCTTGCCGCCGTCGACCCGGCGCTGCCGGTGCAGCGCGTCTGCGAGACGCGGGCGGGCAGGCCCTGGGAAATCGTCACCGGCCCTTCCGGGCAGGCGCATGTGGCGCGGCTGCTGACCTTCATCGACGGCACCATGCTGCACGCGGCCAGCCCCGGCCCCGACCTGCACCGCGGCATCGGCGCCCTGCTCGCGCGGCTGACCAAGGCGCTGCGCGGCTTCTTCCATCCGGCGGCGGGCCACGTGCTGCAATGGGACATCAAGCATGCCGGGCGGCTGCGCCCCATGCTGGCATCCGTCGAGGACGGCGCCCTGCGGCTCCGGCTGACGGCGCTGCTCGACCGCTTCGACGCCGAAATCGCGCCGCGCCTGCCGCATCTGCGCACCCAGATCGTCCACAACGATTTCAACCCGCACAACCTCGTGGTGAACGCGATGGAGGCCACGCGGCCGACCGGGATCATCGATTTCGGCGACATGGTGCATACGCCGATCCTCTGCGATCTCGCCATCGCCTGCTCCTATCACGTCACCGATGGCGCCGAGCCGCTGCGCCGGGTCGCCGATCTGGTCGCCGGCTATAGCGGCGTCCTGCCGCTGGAGGAGGAGGAGTTCGCGCTGCTGCCCGACCTGATCCGGCTGCGCCACATCACCACGCTCGCCATCACCGCATGGCGGGCGCGACGCTATCCCGAAAACGCCGCCTATATCCTGCGCAATGCCGCCGCCTCGCTGCGCGGGCTGGACGCGGTCGACCGCATCGGCCCCGACAGGACCGCGCAAGCGCTGCGCGCCGCCGCCCTTTCCGCCAAACCGGAGTAACCGCCATGACCATGGTCAACGCCTTCGACCCGAACCGCGCCTCCGGCCTCGAAGCCGGGGATGCGGCCCTGATCGAGCATCGCAGCAAGGTGCTCGGCCCCGCCTACCGCCTGTTCTACGAAGAGCCGCTGCATCTCGTGCGCGGCGAGGGCGTCTGGCTCTACGACAACAAGGGCAGGGCCTATCTCGACGCCTACAACAATGTCGCGTCGGTCGGCCATTGCCATCCGAAGGTGGTCGAGGCGGTCACGCGCCAGCTCGGCACCCTCAACACCCATACCCGCTACCTGCACGAGCGCGTCGTCGCCTATGCCGACAGGCTGCTCGGGACCATGCCCGACGCGCTCGGCCACATGATGTTCACCTGCACCGGATCGGAGGCCAACGACCTGGCGCTCAGGATCGCGCGCTCCTTCACCGGGCGGCAGGGCGTGATCGTCACCAGCCTCGCCTATCACGGCGTGACCGAGGCGGTCTCCGAGATCTCGCCGTCGCTGGGCGGCTTCGTGCCGCGCGGACCGCGCGTGCGGCTGATCCCCGCGCCGAACGCGCTCACCGTGCCGCCCGCCGAACAGGGCGCGAAGCTTGCCGCCGATCTCGCCGCCGCCATCGCCGCGATGCGCGCCGACGGCATCGAGCCGGCCGCCTTCATCGTGGATACGATTTTCTCCAGCGATGGGCTCTACCCCGATCCGGCGGGCTTCCTCAAACCCGCCGTCGACCTGGTCCGCGCGGAGGGCGGCGTCTTCATCGCCGACGAGGTGCAGCCCGGCTTCGCGCGCACGGGAGATGCCTTCTGGGGCTTCCAGCGCCACGGGCTGGTGCCCGACATGGTGACCATGGGCAAGCCGATGGGCAACGGCTTTCCGGTCGCGGGTGTGGCGCTGCGCCCTGATCTCGTCGAGGAGTTCGGCGCAAAAGCCCGCTACTTCAACACGTTCGGCGGCAATCCGGTGGCCTGCGCCGCCGGCATGGCCGTGCTCGACGTGATCGAAGAGGAGGGCCTGCAGGACAATGCGAGCACCACCGGCGCCTTCCTCAAGCAGGGGCTGAAGGCGATCGTCGCGGGCCGCGACGATATCGGCGACGTGCGCGGCGCCGGGCTGTTCCTCGCCGTCGAATGCGTCGAGGGTGGTGCGCCCAATGCCCGGCTGGCGGGCCACGTGGTCAACCATCTGCGCCGCAACGGCGTCCTCATCAGCGCCACCGGGCCGGGGGCGAACATCCTCAAGATTCGACCGCCGCTGGTGCTTCGCCGGGCGGAGGCCGAACGCTTCGTCGAAGCCATGCAGGAGGCGCTGGCGGCGCACTGATCCGGGAATGCCTTGCGGACAGGCTCCATCTTGTTGTTTTGCTGCGATTCTTGAAGAAAAAGCATTCACGGTCCCGCAGGAATTGCACTAGCTTCGGACAAAAAGCAGGAAAGAGAACCGAATGGAGTTCACACAGCTGACGTCCGAGCCGCTGCATGAGCAGGCCTACGCCACGTTGCGCAATGCGCTGCTGATGGGGCGGCTGGTGCCGGGCCAGTCGCTGACGATCCGGGGCCTGGGCGCCAGCCTTGGGATTTCGGCAACGCCGGTGCGCGAGGCGCTGCAGAGGCTGATCGCGGAAGGGGCGTTGGAGCTCGCCCCGAACCGGACCATCCAGGTTCCGGTCATGACGCGCCGCCGCTTCGTCGAAGTCACCGAAATCCGCCTGCGCCTCGAGCGCTTCGCCGCCGAGGCCGCCGCCGCGCGGGCCGACGAAAAGCTGTGCGACCGGCTGCAGACGCTCTCTGAACGGATGCACGCCGCCATCGCGGAAGGCCGCTTTCCCGATTACCTCGCCGACAACCAGACCTTCCATTTCCTGATCTACGAAGCATCCGACCTGCCCTATCTCCAGCAGCTGATCGGCCTGTGCTGGCTGAGGACCGGGCCGTGGCTGAACCGGCTGGCGCAGGAAGGCCGCTTCCACGCCATCGCCAACGAAGAGCACGACAACATGATCGCGGCCCTGCGCCACGGCGACGTGCAGGCCGTATCGGAGGCGGCCGGCCGCGACATCAGCGAAGCCGCCACCGTCCTGATCGAGCTGCTTCCGTCCTGAAACAATCCTTCCCCCGAGAGGAGGGTGCGTTTGGCCTCTACCAGCGCAAGAAGCGTTGCCCTAGAAGTGCGCCGGCGGCGGTCACTCCGGTGATGGCCAGGGTGTACCAGGTGGCAAGGAAGAGCGGGCTGTCATCGGGGCAATGCCAGGCATAGATCGCCGCTGCGATCGCGCCGGCAGCGAGGCCGGCGGCAGCGCCGGCAGCCGTGGGGTTCTCCGGCGCCCCCTTTTTCAATGCCCAGAACAGCCCGGCCAGGGGCGCGAGCGACAGGACCGGCACGAAGAACAGGCAGAACAGCGCGTTGCGACCCATGAGACTGGCCCGCCAGGCGTCGGTGGGCAGTGCGATGAGTTCAAGGACAACCGCACCGGCGACCATCGCGACAGGCAAGGCGATCAGCCGCGCGGGAAAGCGTGTCTCCGCTCCGGGCCGGCCGATCCGCATGGCGAGCCGCGCGGCCAGAACCGCGAGCACAAGCGTCACGGCGATCTTGAACAGTACGCGCGCGGTTTCGAAGACGCTGGCCATGTTGTGCCGCAGACCCACCGTGGCGACGAGCAGCAGGGCGGAGAAGACGATGCCCGCCCCGAGCGCAAGGGCGAGCGCCCGGCCGTAGCGCATGCCGACGGGCGCGTCTTGCGTCATCAGGGTGATCAGGTCGTCGGTCTTCATTCATTCGCTCCGATAAAGGGCGGCGAGGGATTTGAGCGCCCGGTGGAGGGAGACGCGCACCGCGACCTCCGTCATTTTCAGCCGCGCCGCCGTCTCGCGAATATCCGCTCCCTCCAGGGAGATCGAGCGTACGATATCGCGCTGCGGATCCTTCAGCCTCGCCAGCATGGCTTGCGTGTCGAGGCGGTTGGCCGCCTCGTGCGTCTCGTCCGCCGTCTCGAGGAAATCCGCCACATCCTCAAGCGGCACATTCGCATGCCGGCCGCGGCGGCGCAGGCTGTCGACCAGTTTGTTGCGCACGATGGTCGTCAGCCACGGGCCGAGCGGGCGGGCCGGATCCCATGTGCCACGCTTCAGGTGGATGGCGAGCAGCACTTCCTGCACCACGTCCTCCGCCTCGCTCGGCGGCGCGCCGTATTGATCGCAGCGCCGCCGCGCCATGCTGCGCAATTGCGGCGTCACGGCGACGAGAAAACGGTTATAGGCCTGCGCATCGCCCCTGATGGCGAGGCGCAGCCAGGCCGCCCATTCCTCTTCTCGCGCCCACTGTCTCACTGTTTCCTACCCTACGCGGGGAGACACGATTTTGTTACCGCGCACCACGAAAAGAAACCGTAACGCGCCCAAGAGCTTGATGCGCCGGGCTTTTTCCTACACCGCCGACCGTTCTGCAAGGGCCGGGCGGAAAAATCCGGCATCCCGCCTGTAACGAAGGCGGACCCTTCTCCGTAGCCGTCCATGCACAGCCAATCGCGGCTGGCCCTAAATCGGAGACAGAGAATGAAGACCACGATCGCCACCCTCGCTCTTGCCGGTTCGCTCGCTTCTGCGCTTGCCGCCATCGCAACGCCCGCCGCTGCGGATGACGCCAAGGAAAAATGCTACGGCATCGCGATGAAGGGCCAGAACGACTGCGCCGCAGGCCCGGGCACGACCTGCGCCGGCACCTCGAAGATCGACTATCAGAAGAACGCCTTCAAGCTGGTTCCCAAGGGCACCTGCGTGTCGATGAAGACACCCGACGGCCATGGCATGCTGGAACAGGGGCCGGCACCGGCCTGACGCCAAGCCCGCCCGAACGGACGGCGCCACCGGCGCCGTCACCTCTCTTCAGAAAGGCCCCGACATGATCCCCTCCGCCCTTCCGCGCCGTGCCGGCATTGGCTTCAAGCCCGAGCATTTCGTCGATATCCTCGCCGAACCGCAGCCCATCGGATTCTTCGAGGTCCATGCGGAGAACTATATGGGCGCTGGCGGCCCGCCGCATGCGCAACTCGGCAAGCTGCGCGAGGACCACGCGCTTTCCGTTCATGGCGTCGGCCTTTCCATCGGCTCCATGCAGCCGCTCGACCGCGCTCATCTCGCCCGACTGAAGACCCTGTGCGACCGCTACCAACCGGAGAGCTTTTCCGAACATCTTGCCTGGTCGACCCATGACAGTGTGTTCCTCAACGACCTGCTGCCGCTGCCCTACACGGAAGAAACGCTCACCCGCGTCGCCGATCACGTCGACGAGGTACAGGCGGCGCTCGGCCGCCGGATGCTGCTCGAAAACCCTGCCACCTACCTGCTCTTCGCGGAAAGCACGATCGAGGAAACCGCCTTCCTAGCCGAGATCGCCCGGCGCACCGGCTGCGGCCTGCTGCTCGACGTCAACAATGTCTTCGTCACCGCGACGAACCACAACCTCGATCCCGATGCCTATATCGCCCGCTTTCCGCTCGAAGCCGTGGGCGAAATCCACCTCAGCGGTCATTCCGAGACGGTGGACGATCTCGGCGCGCCCCTCCTCATCGACAGTCATGATACGCCGGTGAAGGATCCCGTCTGGGCGCTCTACGAGACGGTCCTCGGCCGCATCGGGCCGGTCGCAAGCCTCATCGAATGGGACAATGACGTGCCTGACTGGCCAGTGCTGCGGCAGGAAGCGGCGGCGGCCCAGCGCCTGCTGGATGCCGCCGGCCGGCGGAAGGCGGCCTGAGCCATGTCCGCGGCCACCCAGAGCGCCTTCGCTGCGGGGCTTTTCGCGCAGGCACCGCCGCCCGCCGGGCTGGCGGCCTGGAATGCGGCCGTGCCGGTGCGGCGATACGCGGTCTATCGCAACAATGTCTCGGCAAGTCTTGCGGGCGCTCTCGCCTCTCGCTTCCCGGTGGCGGAGAACATTGTCGGCCGGGATTTCTTCCGGGCCATGGCGGACGATTTCATCCGCGCCCATCCGCCGCGCTCGCCGGTGCTTCTTGCCTACGGCAATACGTTCCCGGATTTCGTCGCCGCCTTCGAGCCGGCCAGGGACCTCGCCTACCTGCCGGATGTCATGCGTCTTGAGGTGGCGCGGGGACGCGCCTATCACGCCGCCGATGTACCGCCGCTCGATCCGGCGACGCTGGCCTCGGTCAATCCCGAAAAGCTCGGCGATCTCGTCCTTGCGCCGCATCCTGCGATGTCGGTCCTTTCCTCGCTCCATCCGATCGTGACGATCTGGGCGATGAATTCCGGGGAACGCCCGCTCGGCCCCATCGACCCATGGCAGGGCGAACACGCCCTCGTCGTCCGCCCGCGCCTGACGGTCGAGCTTATCCCGCTGCCCGCGGCCGGCGCGACCTTCTTCCGCCGCCTTGCCGGCGGCGCGTGCCTCGCCGACGCTGCCTCGGCGGCCGAGGGCGAAAGCTTCGACCTATCCGCGACACTTGCCGTTCTGCTCCACTCCGGCGCTTTTTCGGCCATCAAGGAGGACAATGAAAATGAAGACCGACACCATGTCTGAGCTTGCGCCGCCCGCATCGCGCGGCCTCTACGACCGGGCGCGCGCCCTTCTCGGCCGCATTCCGAACGATTTCATCGCGCTGGTCGCCCGGCTCTCTATTGCCGGCGTCTTCTGGCAATCCGGCCAGACGAAGGTGAACGGCTGGATGCTTTCCGACAATGCGCTCTATCTCTTCGAGAACGAATACAGGCTGCCGCTCGTCGATCCCTGGCTCGCCGCTCATCTTGCGGCCCTTGCCGAGCACATCTTCCCAATACTTCTGGTCATAGGCCTCGCCAGCCGCCTCTCGGCATTGGCGCTTCTGGGCATGACCCTGGTGATCCAGATCTTCGTCTATCCGGGCGCCTGGCCCACCCACGGCACCTGGGCCGCCTGCCTGCTCTTTATTGCGGCGCGAGGACCGGGGCTGCTGTCGTTGGATGCGATGATTGCTCGTTGGTGGCGCCATCAAGCATGACGAGAGCAGGCCAACTCAGGGTCACCTCACGACTTTTTCTCCCAGTACCAGGCGACATACATCTTCTTGCGATCATGCTGACGTGCTTTGAGGCATGTTCGAATGGTGCGGATGTCGTCCTTTTCGCATGCGGCCCATACGAATGTCCCCTCTTCCAAGGTCGCGATGGCTTTCTTCGCTTCCTCCAGCAGAGATCCGAGAGCGGCGTCCCGATGCAGCCAGCGGATATCGAGGATGCCGTCGGTGTGAAGCGGCTGCTCTTCCGCTTCGTCCCAAACCTCAATGATCGCCTGCATACGCGTTCGCGCCGGCATCTCGCCGACGATCCGCGCGATGGCCGGCAACGCGCTCTCGTCGCCTATCAACAGGATCGATTCCGCCGATGGCAGGTCGCCGCCGCCCGGGCCGAGGAGAGCGGCCACGTCGCCGGGTTGCGCGTCGCGGGCAAAATCCGCGCCCGGGGTCGCCACATCTGGCGCGGGATGCTGCAGGAAGTCTATCCACAATTCGCCGCGCTCGGCATCGACGGCACGGATCGTATAGACGCGCACCAGCAGTTCGTCCTCGCCCTCCGGCCATGCGATACGGCCGTCTTCCCGGAAGCCGGGCCATACGGGTGCCTTGCCTTTCGGCGGAACCAGCAGGCGGACATGCATGTCGCCGCCGATGAAGGGTGTGACATCCGCGCAGGAGAAGATGACGCGGCGCATATGCGGCGTCACGTCCTCGGCGGAAACGACCGTGACTTCATGCAGGTTCGGCAGCGCCGACAAGGATGTCGGTTCCGACCACGTCAATTCAAAGGGCTGGCCCTCGGCGAAGTAGAAAAGATGTTCCGCAAGGATCGTGCGGCTCATCTGCAATGCATCGGCCGTCGGGCAGTCGAGATCGATCAACAGGCGGCCCGCATCGATCTGGATATGCGCAAGGCCGCCGACATTGCTTTTCAGCAGGGCTAGGTCGCCGGTCCGCTCCACGTCGGCATGCTCGATGAAGTGCTCGCAGATCTCGTCGAGCATGTCGGCGGCATTGCCGGGAACGGCAATGCCCGAAAGCTTGAAGGACGACATCTCGTTCATGCGCGTTTCTCCTGTGGTGGTGGGCGGCCTGTCTCATCATCGGTGGCTCCCGCCATCCGGTGCCGGCCGATCGGCAGCATGATGGGCCGGCCGGATATGGGATCCGTGATGACGCGGCTTTCCAGCCCGAAAACGTGCCGTACGGTCTCTTCCGTCAGCACCTCGTGCGGCGTGCCGGAAATGTGCACGCGGCCGGATGCGAGGGCGACGAGATGATCGGCATAGCGCGCCGCGAGATTGAGATCGTGCAGAACCATGACCACGGTCGTCCCGCGCGTGCGGTTCAAGTCGGTCAGCAGATCGAGCACCTCGATCTGATGGTTGATGTCGAGAAAGGTTGTCGGCTCGTCGAGCAGCAGGATATCCGTCTGCTGCGCGAGCGCCATGGCGATCCAGACGCGCTGACGCTGGCCACCGGAGAGTTCATCGACCGGCCGTTCTGCAAGATCGAAAGTCTTGGTGGCCGCCAGCGCGCTATCGACCGCCTCGTCATCCTGCCGCGTCCAGCGGGAAAACAGGCCTTGGTGCGGATGCCGCCCTCGACTGACCAGATCCGCGACCGTGATGCCTTCGGGGGTGATCGGCGATTGCGGCAAGAGGCCCAATGTGCGTGCGAGAGCGCGTGAGGGCATGCGGTGGATGGATTTTCCATCCAGCAGGACCTGTCCGCCCGACGGGGCGATCAGCCGGGATATCGTCCGAAGGAAGGTGGACTTGCCGCAGGCATTTGCGCCGACGATCACGGTGATCTTGCCGGATGGGACCGTGAGGTCGAGCCCGTGAAGAATTTCGGTTTTGTCGTAGCCGGCCGACAGGCCGCTGGCGACGAGCAGATGATCGGTCACAGCGTGCCTCCGATCCGGTTGGCGCGAATGATCAGGTAAATCAGGTAGGGGGCTCCCAAGGCGCCGGTCACGACACCGACCGGGTATCGTCCTGGCAGGAGGTGCTGCCCGATGTAATCGGCCGCAAGAACGAGGGTCGCACCCGTCAGCGCGGAGGGAATCAGCAGCGATCCGTCGTTTCGAACGATGCGGCCGGCGATCGGCCCGGACAGGAAAGCGACAAAGGCGATCGGCCCCGTTGCGGCCGTGGCCGACGCGATAAGGCCGACGGCTGCGACGATCACCAGCATCCGGGTTCGCGACACTCGGGTGCCGAGCGCTGCCGCCATGTCGTCTCCCAGGCGCAGGGCATCCAGATCGCGGCTGCGGCTCAAAAGGAGACCGCCGAAGAACAGGAGCGCGAGCAGGAGCGGCAGGGCCTGGTCGAGCTGTGCACCGTTGACGCTTCCCGTCAGCCAGCGCATGGCCTCCTGCAGGCTCCAGGCAGGTGCGGATTGCAGGATATAGGCGATGACGCTCTGCAACATGGCCGATACGCCGATACCGACCAGGATAAGCCGCGTACCGGCGACACCGTTGCGGAACGAAAGACCGTAGACGAGCATCGCGATGCCAAGCCCCGCCGCAATGGCGAAGACCGAAACCATGGGCCCGCTCATGGACAGGACGACGATGGCGAAGACCGCCGCTGCCCCGGCCCCGGAGGTGATGCCGATAATATCGGGGCTGGCGAGCGGATTGCGCAACATGACCTGGAAGGCGACGCCGCCCATCCCGAAGCACAGTCCGGCGAGAATCGACAGGACGGCCCGCGGCAGCCGGAGCTGCCCCACGCTGAAATCGGCCCCCGGAACCGGCTCGCCAAACAGCACCCGCAAGACGTCCCCCGGCGGCGTGATCGTTTTCCCGATCGACAAGGTGATAGCGAAGACCGCCACCACGAGGGCGAGCAGCACCGCCAACACGGCAGCATATCGGCGGGCACGTCCCCGGCGGCTTGCGATGACGACGTCGATGGTGGCGGCCTCGTTCATCACAGGTCCCTCACCCGCTGCCGCCTGACGATCCAGATGAAAAACGGCGCGCCGACCAGGGCGGTGACGATCCCGACATCGATCTCGGCGGGACGGGCGACGATGCGTCCCAGGACATCGGCTGCCAGCAGCAGGCATGCGCCGCCAAGCGCCGAAAACGGCAGCAGCCAGCGGTGATCGACCCCGACCAGCAGCCGGCAGACATGCGGCACAACGAGACCGAGAAAGCCGATCGGCCCGCACACCGCCGTCGTTCCGCCGCAAAGCAGGATAGCGCCGAGAGACGCCACCGCCCGTGCAACCACCACGTTTTCACCCAGCCCGGCAGCCAGCTCGTCCCCGAGCGCAAGAGAATTCAGCTTCCTCGCCGACAAGAGACTGATGGTGAAGCCGGCGAGCAGAAAGGGCAAGACCGGCACTATGCGGTCGTAGGTCGCGCCGCCGACACCACCGATCTGCCAGGATTGAATGCCGCCCGCGATATCGCCGCGCGGGAGCACGACCGCAATGACCAGAGAGGCAAGGGCGACCGAGGTCGCGGCCCCGGCAAGGGCCAGTTTGAGCGGCGTCGCGCCGCCTCGCCCCAGCGAGCCGATGGCATAGACGAAGATCGCGGCACAGCCGGCGCCGGCGATCGCCACCCAGATATAAGCGTAGGCGGACGACATGCCGAACCAGGCGACTCCTACGACGACGGCAAGCGATGCACCCATATTGACGCCGAGAATACCGGGATCGGCCAGGGGGTTGCGGGTCACGCCCTGCATGATGGCCCCTGCCAGGCCCAGCGCGGCGCCGGCAATGAGGGCCAGCAAGGTCCGGGGAATACGCAGGGCGACAGCCGCCCGGCCGATATTGTCCTGCGCGCCGCCGATCGCGGCCACGACATCGGCCCAGGCGACATCGCGTGTCCCGATCGTGACCGAGAGGAACACGAACATCGTCAGAAGGCCGACAAGTCCTGCAAACCAAAGGCTTCTGGTCCGGTTGGAACCGGATGCGGCCGACCAGCGCGGGTTCGATGTGCTGAGCGTGCCGGTGTTCATTTGGACTTCTTGGCCGCCTCGCTCAGCAGCTTCATATAGTCTTTCAGGACCCAGCGGATCGAGAGTGGCGTCGGATTGGCGCCGGTGCCGACCGCACTGTTGCCGAGCATCACGATCGATTCCTCCGCAACGGCCGGCATATGCAACATCAACGCGTTGGCTTTCAGAGCATCAAGAAGCTTGCCGTCGCCATAGGTGACGAGAATATCGACATCGTCGAAGGCGTCGATCTCTTCCGCGCTGACCGAACCGGAGAACTTTCCAGGTTGCGAGGCTTCAACCACGCTTTTCGGCGATTTGAGGCCGAGGTCGGCAAAGAACCGCACCCTGGTATCATTGGTCGTGTAGAAATTGACGGTGCTGAGATCCCAGGAACTCAGATGCGTGATGAACATCGCCGATTTGCCCTTGAGTTCGGGATATCCGGCGAGCGCGGCGGCAATGTCGGCTTCGATGCCGGCGATCAGCGCCTCACCTTCCGCGGCCATTCCGATGCCGGCACTATCCAGCCGGATCGTCTCGCGCCAGTCCGTCGACCAGGGGGCCTGCGGATAGGCGATAACAGGCGCGATCGCGCTTAACGTATCGTAATCCGCCTGCGTGAGGCCGGAATAGGCGGCAAGGATGACGTCCGGACGCGTGGCGGCGACCGCTTCGAAATCGATCCCGTCGCCCTCGTCGAACAGGTCAGGCGTTTCGGCCTTGAGTTCGTCCAGACGTGCCGCGACCCATGGCAGAACGCCGTCGCCGTCGTCGTCGCCGAAATTGGCGCGCGCCATGCCGACGGGCACGATGCCGAGCGCCAGCGGCACCTCATGGTTTGCCCAGGCGACCGTCGCCACCCGCTCCGGCTTCTTCTCGATGACGGTGGTGCCGAAGGCATGTTCGATGCTGATGGGATAGGAAGCGCCCTCGGCGGCAAACGCGTTTTTGGCCACGCAGATGAAAACGAAGATCATCACTGCCAATCCGGCAAAACGAAACCGCTTCATCATCCACTCCATTCAACGCTATAAGTTGACCCCAAATCTCAGCTTAACTCCGCGACGTCAACGGCGAAGCGGCCTATATGGAGAAAGTGCGTGGAGATTTCCGGCGGATCGTACAAAACCGGGGAAATATACAATACTAGACAAATATTCTCCAGTTAATAGCCGATCATCGGGGCAAGGCCTTCAGGCAGGGGACCGGAGCGGACGGGGCGCCCTCGCCTTGACCGGCCGGATGCCTGAGACCGACCGCATCAGCAGCTACGTAGTTGGAACATGAACATGGATATCGATCACAAAGCACGTCGCGCAACGCGCACGCCGATCCGCTTCCGAAACGCACGTCTTCTCGGTTGCACGGCGCTTGTCGCCCTGACCCCCGCCCTGTCGCTCGCGCAGGATGCCGGCACGACGGAAGGTGGGACAACCACGCTGGAAACGGTCGTGGTCGAGAAATCCGGCGGAACCGTGCTCAACACGCAAAACGATTCGAAATCGATCGTCGCGACCCAGACGACCGGCGCCGGCAAGATGCCGACCGATATCCTCGTCGCGCCCGCCGCGGTCTCCGTCATCACCTCGAAGGAAATCCAGGAACGTGGTGCCGATACCGTCGAGCAGGTCGTGCAATACACGGCCGGTGTCGTAACCGACTTCTACGGTTCGGACGACCGTTTTGACTATTTCGACATTCGCGGCTTTACCCCCTATACCTACCGCGATGGCCTCACTATCGGCCGGACCTTCGCCGGGGTCCGGGAAGAACCCTATGCCTACGAGCGCATCGAGGTCTTGAAGGGCGCGAGCTCCTCGAGCTTTGGCGCGGCGGAGCCGGGCGGTTCGGTAAACTATGTGACCAAGACGCCCAAGAACGAGCGCTTCGGCGAGGTCTATGGCACCGGCGGCTCCTTCGCGCACAAGGAGCTGGGCTTTGATTTCGGCGACAACCTCACCGGGGACGACACGCTGTCCTATCGTCTGACGGGGAAGTTCCAGCGAGCCGACGCGGAATATGACTACTCCCAGGATGACGAAAACTTCATCATGGGCGGCCTGACCTGGCGTCCGACGGATGCCACCAGCCTGACCTTCGTGTTCGATCATCTCGACAAGGACGGCGTTCCCGGCAGCGGCGGCCACCCGCTCGGCACGGATTTCGACCGCGACGCGTTCTTCGGCGAGCCGGACTATTATTTCAGCGAGACGAACCGCAACAGTTATAGCGTCCTGTTCGACCACGACTTCGGCAACGGCCTGAGCTTCAGCTCCAATGCCCGCTACAGCAATCTGAACGACGGATTCGGCAGTGCCTATATCGGCAGCACGCCGACCGACGGCTCGACATTTGCCGGCCGCTATTTCTTCGGCAACGAGAAATCGACCGAACAGTTCGTCATCGACGCGCATCTGATGTACGACGCGAGTTTCAACGACGTGGAGAGCCGCACGCTCTTCGGTGCCACCTACAACGAATACGAGGCTTACAGCGACAGCTTCTATACATCGGCGCCGTCGATCAACTGGGAAAACCCGATCTATTCCGGTGGCCCGGGCTCGATACCGCCCTATGCCAGCGTGAACAACGACCAGCAGACGACCGCGATCTATCTGCAGCAGGACCTGACCTTCTTCGACAGACTGACCGTGAGCGCCGGATTGCGCAACGACTGGCTCGACCTGAGCGAGACGGATCTGCTGAGTGGTGCGACGAAGGCTGGAGAGCACAGCGAGTTCACGAAGAAATTCGGCGTAAGCTACAAGATCACCGAGGAACTGGCGCCGTATATCAGCTACGCCGAGTCCGTCGCGCCGCCGGCCATCGGTGCCGAGCCGACAACCGGCCAGCAGTATGAGATCGGCATCAAATATCAGCCGGACGCCTTCCCGGCCTTGTTCACCGCCTCCGTCTACGACCTGACGAAGAGCAATATCACGGTCTTCGATCAGGTGACCTATATTCCGCAAACCGTCGAGAAGGTCAGGCACCGGGGTTTCGAACTCGAGGCCAAGGCGGAGTTGACGAACAATATCAACATCATTGCCGCCTACAGCTATATCGACTCGAAGATCGTCGAGCCGGGCGGCGCCAACAACGGCCACCGCCTGATGCGCGTGCCTGAAAACATGGCCTCGATCTGGGGCACGTATACGCTGGAGGGTGAAGGCGGGCGCGGCGACATGACGTTCGGACTCGGTGCGCGCTATTCGGATGCGTATTACACCAATATCGAAAACACCAAGTCGTCGGACAGCGCCGTCGTGTTCGATGCCGCCTTTACCTACAAGGTGCAGGAAAACACGACGTTCCAGCTGAACGTCAACAATGTGTTCGATGAGAAGCACGTCGCCAGCAAGGATTTCGGCGCCGTCTATTACAATCCTGGCCGCTCCATCCTCGCGACGCTGCGCCAGACCTGGTAAGGAAAACCCGTCCCGCCCGTTGCCTCGACGGGCGGGATTTCACAGTCGCCGCAACTGCTGCATCCGCCTCCAGGCGGCCGGTGTTTCCCCGACGATCTGGCGGAAAACCTTCGTCAGATGCGCCTGATCGGAAAAACCGAGCTGCGCGGCGATGCTGGCAACCGGCAGGCTGCTCTCGCAAAGCAGTTGCTTCGAGCGTTCGACCCGCTTTCCAAGCTGCCATTGCAAGGGCGTGTGTCCCGTCGTCTGCTTGAAGACGCTGGCAAACCAGCTCTCGGACAGCCCGACCACCGCCGCCATGTCGGCGACGGACATGCGATAATCGCCCAGTTCCTCGACATGGGAGAGAAGCTTGTTCATCTGCCCCTGCGTCAGCCTGCCGCCGGCCCGTTCTTCGCTTTCCGCCGGAATATCCAGCAGCCCCGCGACGATGCTGCCGATAAGGCTCTCCGCATAGACCGCATGCCGTGAGGGACTTTTGATCTCATCCGCCAACAGCTTCGCCAATGCATCGATCGCCGCGGCGTCCTGCAATTCCACCGGACGGCGCAAAGCCGTCTGCGCCGCAGACGTTCCAACGGATGGCGTCAGGTAGCGCAGCACCCGATCCCTGTGGAGATGCAGGTTGAGATGGCTGAAGCTGTGCGTCTTCCGGCTGCCGGTCCACAGCGGGACGCCGGCGGGAACGTAGACGGCCCGCGCCATGGGGCGGGAACTGCGCGCGAAATCGTTGTCCTCGTTCGAAATGCGGACATGCGACGAGACATCGTTGAAGAAAAACATGATGCGAGGATCGTCGGCTAGATAATAGCCGCTGGCGCCCGCCTGGCTTTCCGCCTCCCAGAGAACGCTGACCAACCCGTCATATTGCCGCCACTGGACCGGCGCCGTGACCCGAATGCCTTCGGTTTTCCATGACATGGAATGCCAAAAGCCCATTTTAGACCACTTCTTCCGTCATGAAATCTGGCAGCCCGTCCAGCCACGTGAGCACAAATAAGTTGACGGCGTTTATCATCTTTTTAGTGGGGCGGCAACAGAGTCCAAGGGGATTCGCCAACTAGCGGATATCGCGGGCTCCATCTCGGCACGTCCAAAACCGCGTCGCGATGGCAAGGTTTTCAAACTGGCGAACGCATAGGCTAGGCGATATGCGAGCGCTGCCAGGCGAGGCTTTCGAGGTTCTCCCGAAAAGCAAAGCGCACCAGATGGGTTTCGATGGCCGACTGGGCCCAGGTGACGGTCTCCTCGGTCGGTGCCTTCACGAACAGATGCAGGCCCTCCGCATCTGCATCGAAGATTGCGATGCCGCCGTCAAAGCGGCACTCGCCGTGGGTATCGGTGTATTCGACATCCACCTTGTGGGCGAAGTGCTTGCACATCTGCACCAGATACTTGGCGGCAAATTCGGTTTTCACCACGGCGGTCGTTTCGATCATGCCATTGCTCCTGTCATCGATTGCTGTCTGTCGAAAGGGTCGGGTACCTTGGTCGGCGCTAGCGGACGACGATCAGCGGGCCGATCCGTGTCACGCTCACGTCGAGTGCCTGCCGGATGAAAGACAGGGCGGCGGCCGTATCGGAGACGGTGATCGTGCCGCTCACCCGGCGATTGGCGAGCCCGCTGCCGGCAAGGACGATCCGGCCGGAGAAATGGCGCCCGATTTCCTCGATGACATAGGAAAGCGGCGCGTTTTCCACGGCGAGCTGGCCACGCTGCCAGGCTAGGGCTACGGGGCCGTCCACTGGCCGGACATCGGTCTTTCCGCTGGCACGGTCATAGGTGGCCTGCTCGCCCTCGGAGAGGCGCATGGGCGGCGAGCCTGCGCTGCTCGATTCGAGCAGAACGGTGTGCTCGGTGACCGTCACCCCCGTGTCGAGCGCGCCATAGCGGACATCGAATGCCGTGCCGAGGGCGGTCACGCGCATATCCCCGGCTTCGACCGTAAACGGCCTCTCGGGCGCCGAAGCAACCTGGAAAAAAGCCTGTCCACGCAGCAGACGGATCGTGCGACGCTTCTCATCGAAGTCGACAGCGATCGCAGAAGAGGCATTCATCTGCACGACGGAACCGTCCTCGAGCGTGAGAACCGGCATGTCGTCCACGCCCGACAGGGCATCGGCCTGCAGGCGCATCGGACCGTCGAGGGCGAGAAACGCCGTCGCGGCGCAGGTCAGGACCAGAATGGACGGGAGGACCGGCTTTGCGCGGCTGCGTGGCTCCGTCCTGATGTTGCGCAACGCCGGATCGGATTCGATAGCCGCGCGGGCGTCACCCATCAGCTTCTCGGCGACCCGGTACGTGCGACAATTTTCCGGGTCGTTCAGCCAATCCTCGAAATGCGCCTTGTCTTCCGCCGGTTGCCCGGGATCGCGGTTTCGCAGAAGCCAGACCGTCGCCTCCCTGTTGCGCTTTCGCTGAATTTGATTGGCACGGTTGCCCCTCATCGACTTCTCCCGGAGCCTCGGTCCTGCCTTGTAGACGAATGGCACCGCCTGTTCGGGACTCTTACTCGATCCAAAGAAGACGGTCGAGGCAATGCGCGAACGCTCTGCGCAGATGCCGGTCTACCATGTTGCGGGAAATCTTGAGTTTTATCGAAATTTCATCCGGCGAAAGATGGTGCAGCCTGTGCAGGATGAACACAACCCGGCGACGCTCGGGCAGCTCCGCGATGGCCTCGCGGAGGATGGCGACGCGCGCCTCGATTTCAAGCGCCCGGTCGGGCGCCGGGCCAATGCAGGCGACGGCGAGCGCTTCCCGCTCCGTGCCGGAGAAAAGCCGCGCCTCCCTGTTCTCGCGCCGCAACCGGTCGATACCCAGATTGATGGCGGAGCGGCAGAGGAAGGCCTTGATGGAGCGCTTTTTGCGCAGGACGTCGGGTTGGGCTGCCAGCTTGATGTAGAGGTCGTGAACCACATCCCTGGCGGTGGAAAGCGGATGCCCCTTTCGCCGCACCGCCCTTGTCATGTCGGCGTAGTGGGCCTCCATGGCGCGGTTGAGCAGATCGTTGCCATCGAGGCCATCCCAGCTGAGCGGAGAGGAGGAGTTGGACATCGGCACTCTGTTCCCAATCGCATGACGGCATGCCTGCGCTCGGACGAGCAAAAGACATTTCGAGCCTTCCAGCAAAGGGCTACCGATTCTGCAAAACACCTGCAAGTGCAACAGGTTAGAATCCCGATAAGCTGCTCCGTTAAATCAAGACAAAAAAACTCATCTTTATATCTGATTTCGTTGTCGAAATCCTTTCGCCGGTCGAATTCCGGGTTTGTGCCCTCTGCCCGGAAAGCCGCGCGGCGTGACATTTTTACAACGGAATGCAAAGGGGCGTGCCCGCGACGGGATCGCGAATAACGAGCGACCGCACGCCGAACACATCGGCAATCGACTCTTGCGAGATCACGTCCGATGGATGGCCCGCCGCACTGATCCTTCCGCCTTTCAACAGGACGACGTGATCCGCGTAACGGGCCGCCTGGTTGAGATCGTGCAGTACGGCAACGACGGTCTTGCCGTGATCGCGCACGAGAACGGTGATCAGGTTCATCAATTCGATCTGGTGAGCGAGGTCGAGGTAGGTCGTCGGCTCGTCGAGGAGCAGCACTTCGCCTTGCTGCGCCAGCGTCATCGCAATCCATGCCCGCTGCCGCTGACCGCCGGAAAGCGTGTCGAGAGGAACCTCGGCCAATGTCGTCGTACCCGTCAGCATCAGGGCCTCGTCGCAGGCCGCCTGATCGCTTTCGGACCAGCGGCCGAAAAGAGAACGATGCGGATAGCGCCCCTGCTGGACGAGATCCCGCACCGTCAATCCTTCCGGCGCGACAGGCCCTTGAAGGAGCACGCCGACGCGCCTCGCCATCTCCCGCGTGCCGAGCGTTTCGATGCTCCTGCCATCCAGAAGGATGGAGCCGCACGAGGGCGCCATGAGCCCGGCGAAGGTGCGCAGGATGGTGGATTTACCGCTGCCATTCGGCCCGATAAGCGCGGTGAAGCGGTGTTTCGGCACCAGAAGGTCGAGGTCCTCGACGATCCGGTGATCACCGTAGGCGATGGACACGCCCTGCCCGGCGAGCTTTGCCAACATGGTGCGTTCATCCCCGGGCATAGCGGCGCTTCCATAAAAGTGAGGCGAAGAAGGGTGCGCCGATCAATCCTGTCACGATCCCAGCCGGAAGCTGGATCGGCGCAATGACCAGGCGTCCGAGGAGATCGGCGGCCACCAGGAGAATCGCCCCGCACAGGGCGGCGACGGGGAAAATCCTCGCATGGGACGGGCCAACCAGGCGGCCGGCGACATGGGGCGCGACCAGTCCGACGAAGCCGATCAGTCCTGCCGTGGCAACCGCAGCACCGGAAATGAGCGTGCAGAGCACGATCATCAGACCGCGAATCCAATCCACCGGCTGACCGAAGCTTTTCGCCGCATCATCACCCAGACGGATCAAATCCAGCTCCCGCGCCGCCATCCATGCCAGCGCCAGCGGAACGATCAACCAGAGGAGCAGGAAGCGCACCTTCGCCATGTCGGCATCATAGACGCTGCCCGCCAGCCAGATCATCGCACGCTGGACATCGCCGATCTCGCCGAACGCCGAAAGGAAGGTCGTGGCGGCGCTGGCGAGCGCACCAAGGCCGATGCCGATCAGGATGATCCGCAACGACGACGTGCCGGCGCGCCACGACAGGAGGTAGACCGCTGCCGCCATCGTCGCCGCGCCCAGGAAGCCGGCGGCGGGCAGCAGCAGGACCGGTGGGTCCTGCAGGAGCACGATGACGGCCATCACTGCGGCCGCAGCACCGCTGTTGATGCCCAGAACGCCCGGCTCGGCGAGGGGATTGCGCATGATCGCCAGCGTGATCGTACCGGCGCTTGCGAGCGCCGCACCGACAAGAACGGCGAGCAGGACGCGGGGCAGACGCAGATCGTAGACGATCATGGCGTTCTGCAGGCTCGCATCTTGAGATCCGATGAGCGTTTTCCAGAGATCCTGCCATGACAAGGCGATATCCCCGAGCGCAAGGCTGGCAATGACCAGACCGACGAGGACGATCGCGAGGAGAACGAGCCAGCGCATCATGCCTGGCTCCCTGCCCGGCTGCGGGCCAGCCAGAGGAAGAACGGTGCGCCGATCAGGGCGGTCGTCACGCCGACGGGAAAATCCTGGCTGCCGAAGATCATGCGTCCGGCAAGATCGGCCACAACGACAAGCAGCGCGCCCCCGACCGCGCTGAAGGGCAGGATCCAGCGATAATCGACGCCGATGGTCAGCCGTACGATATGAGGAACGACGAGCCCGACAAAGCCGATGGGACCTGCAAGCGATACGGCACTGCCGGCAAGCAGGATGACGATGACGATGGAAATCGTCCGCCAGACCGCTTGGTTCTGCCCCAGCGAGCGGGCCGCATCAGCCCCAAGGCTCAGGGTGACGAGATGTCGCCCGAGGAGAAGACCCGCCGCAAGCCCCGCCAGGATATAGGGCGCCACCCTCGCGTTTTGCGCCATCGTCCGGCCGGAGACGGAGCCCGCCGTCCAGAGGCGGACGGCGTCCAGCGTGTTTTGGTCGAAGATGAGCACCGCGCTTGTGAGCGCCGTCAGGAAGGTGGCGACGATGGCGCCGGCGATGACGATCCCGAATGTCGACTGTCCCGCCGGGCCGAAGGATCCCAGGGCATGGACGAACACGGCAGCGGCGGCGGCCCCGCCGAAGGCGAACCACATGTAGATGTCCCCGGTGCCTGCTCCAAAAAGCGTCATGACCAGCACGACGGCAAACGCCGCGCCGGCATTGATGCCGAGCAGCCCCGGCGAGGCGAGAGGATTGTTCGTCACCGCCTGCATGATGGCGCCGGAAACGGCGAGCGCGCTGCCCGCGAGCACGGCCGCAAGCACCCGTGGCAGACGGATCATCATGACCAGCAGGTGCTCCCGCGACCCATCGAAGTTGCCGACCGCATTCCACACCACCGGAAGCGGAATACGTGTCGCGCCTGTCGCGACAGACCACAGCGTAGCGACAACGAGCAGACAGAAAAGAAGGAGCAGGCCCAAAAGCCTGCTCCCTTCGCGCGCCGCATGGCGACGACGCCGCGCGATGTCCATGCTGTCACGGTTCATCGATCCGCCAGGATGTAGCGTTCGATATCGTCAAGGATACGGTGCGCGGAGGCGATGCCGTGAAAACTCTGCCAGGTCGCCCGATCGACGCGATGGGCACGGCCGTTCTGCACGGCGGGCAGAAGCTGCCAGAGCGGATTGCCGGTGACTTCCTTCTCCAGCGCATCGTCCGGGCCGCTCTCGAAGCCGCTGGCGGATACATAGAGAAGGATATCGCCGTCGAGATTGGCGAGTTCCTCCCAGTCCGGCCGCTTGACGATCGTCCCGTCCGTCACCGTCTCGTAGGGCGTGCGTTTCACGCCGGCTTCGTGCAGGACCGCGAACGGCGCATAGGCGCTGGGACCATCAAGGAAGACGACAAACCGGCCCGGTGCGAAGCGCACGGTGGACACGGTCAGGTCCTTGTCCTTCATGCGCTCGCGGATCGCCGCAACGCGCTTTTCATAGGCCGACAACGCCTCGTTGGCCTTGCCTTCGCGGCCGGTGATCTGAGCGACACGCTGGCGATATTTCTTCCAGTCCGTGTGATCGAGCAACACGGTCGGCGCGATCTTAGACACCGTCTCATAGATCGCGGCATGGCCCTCCGTGCTGCCGATGATGAGATCAGGCTTCAGGGCAGCGACGCGCTCCAGACTGGGTTCGCGCGGATTGCCGAGATCCACCATTTTCGCCTGCTTGATGAAATCCAAAACCTGCTCGTCCTGGATGGCCATGTAAGGTGTGGCGACGACCGGCGCCTCGAGTTCGATGAGAAGGCCGAGCGTCAGAAGAGGATCGAGCGTGACGATCCGCTTGGCCTCCGCCGGAACGCAGAGCGGGGGATTATAGACGCCTTCCGTTATTTCCCGTCCCTGGCAGGCCGCACTTGCCAGCGAGAGAGAGGAGAGAAGGAACATGACAGTCAGACAAAAGCGCAAGACGAACACCATTTCAGAAAAACGCGGGCGGTGAGATCGCGGGGCTTTCGCCCCGCAATCCGATTTCAGAACTTGGCGCGCAGATTCAGCCCGAACGACCGCCGTGCGCCGGCCTGGCCGAAGGGCAAGGCGGCATCCGGGTCGATGATCGTGAAATATTTCTCGTCGGTGAGATTTTCCGCAAAGGCGGTAATCTCCCAATTGTCCTTCTTGAAACCGGCCTGCGCGTTCACGAGGAAACGAGAATCGATCTTGTACATGCCCTTCGTGCCGAACCGCGAATTGTAGTCGGCGGTGTATTTGGCATCCGCACCGAGATAGAAGCCGTTCTCGAACTCGTATCGTCCACCGAAGCCGACGGTCCATTCCGGCGCCTCGGGGAAGGAGTTGCCGGCCTGATCGCCGAGACCGACATGGTTCCATTCGAGGAACTTCGTGTTGAGATAGCCAATCGAAGCGAAGGCTAAGAACTGGTCCGTGACCTGGTAGGCCGGTTCGATCTCGAAACCCCAGGCGCGCGAGGACGCGGCATTTTCCGTCACGCGGTAACCGGGAACGTCCGACCGCGGGCGGATTTCGACCTGCTGGTCCGTATATTTCGTGTAGAAAAGATTGGCATTCAGCGTGAGCCGGTCGTCCAGCAGCATTCCCTTGTAGGAAAGCTCGTAGCTCTGCGAATATTCGGGATCATACGTATCGATGGTGTAGATCGGGGCCTGGCTTCGGTTGACGTAGGAACCGCCCGAACGGAAGCCCTGCGAATAGGTGATGCCGACCTTGTGGCTGTCACCGAACTCCTTCGCCAGGCCGACTTTCGGGACGAAATTCACTTCGTTGAAGGACGAGGTGCCATTCGGCGGCGACCATACCGGTTCCATTCCATAGAGCACCATGGAGTTCAGCTCGGTGTTCGTTTCCTTCAGATAGTCCAGTCGCCCGCCGACGGTCGCAAACCATGTCGGCACGAATTCATAGGTCGCTTCGCCGAACACCGCGAGATTCGTGGTCGTGCGCTTTTGGTCGTCATCGAGCTGATAGATCACACCCGGCAGGAAATCGGGATAGGGTTCGGCGATGAAACGCGATGCGCCTTCGAAGACCTGATGGCTGCCGAAAACACCGGCGACCCACTTCCAGCGCTCGGCCTCGTAGTTGAGGCGAAGTTCCTGGGTGACGATCGAATCGTCATCCGTGCCCCATACGCCGGTCACGTAACCGGGCGTGTCGCCATCGACGGAACGGCGATTGTTGATGCCGTACTGGAAGCCCGATTGCGACGTGAAGCGAAGCGCGTCGGAGAAGTCATGCGTGACTTCCAGGCCGAGATTGTGGACTTCGGTCCAGCGATATTCCGTATAGGTATCGGGATTGTTGTTGAAGTCGCCACGCCCGTCGTAGAGGCCCACCAGGCGATCGTTCGGGCGATCCTTGGAGTAGGAATAGGTCGCAACCGCGCGGGTCTCCGGCATTTCGGACGGCGTGATCAGCACCTTGGCCCTGATGGTGCCGCTGATATCGGTGGTCAGGTCGTCATAACCGGCATAGTGGTCGAAGTTCGAATAGCTGACATCGGAACGGGACCGCTCGAACGCACCGGCGATGCGCAGCGCAATCTGCTCCTCGGCCAGCGGCGTGTTGACGACGAACGCGCCGCCCACGAGGTGGTTGCTGCCGACGGTGCTGGAAAGCTCCACTTCCTTGTCGAAGGTCGGATCCTTCGACTTGATGTAGACCGCACCAGACATGGCGGCGCGGCCGGAGAGCGTCGATTGCGGACCGCGATAAACCTCGACCTGCTCGACATCCCAGAGGTTTCTTGCACCGAAACGCGCGTTGTAGCGGGTCTGGAGAATGCCATCCACATAAAGCGAGCCGACCGGC
The DNA here is from genome assembly GCF_030733845.1 of Shinella zoogloeoides. Lineage (NCBI taxonomy): Bacteria > Pseudomonadati > Pseudomonadota > Alphaproteobacteria > Hyphomicrobiales > Rhizobiaceae > Shinella > Shinella zoogloeoides. Next base: position 538,613 of record NZ_CP132313.1, on the reverse strand, counting down.
GCGCCGCCCGGAACGAACCCTTCCGAACTCATGCCGCGGATGACGAAGCCGGAATTGACCGTCGCGCTGTCCAGCACGTTGGCAAGGCGGCGATAGGCTTCCTGCGTGTGCCGGATCTGGCCGTCCTGGATCGCCTTGGCATTGACGATGCCGACGCTTGCGGTCGTATCGTTAAGCGTCGTCGCCTCACGCGCGCCGTAGAGCGTGATCGCCTCCAGCATGGTCGCACCCTCGTCGACCGTGCCCGTCGTGGCGCCGGTTCCCGTAGGGTCCAGGCTCAGGGTCACCTGGTTGCTTCCGGCAAACCGTGCATCTACGCCGGTGCCGGCCAGCACGGCGTTCAGGGCCTGCGATGGTGTCAGGGTGCCGCGCACCCCGCCCGTCGATTTTCCGGTTGTCAGGGAAGCGTCATAGAGAATCTGGAGACCCGTCTGCGCGGCAAGGCTGTTCAGCGCCGGCGTGAGCGGACCGGCCGGTACGATGATGGACCGAGCTGCAGATTGCGATTGTGCCGGTGCCTGAGCACCCGCCGGCGCCGGCGCACCGAACACAAGGGCGGCAGTTCCGGCCAGGAGCATCGCCCTGACGGAAAAACGCGTATTCATGAAAACCCCCAAATCCATGCGGCGTTCAAGGCGCCGCAGTCCACCAATGAAGCGGATCACACCCGCTCATTGCCTTGACGATTGGGTTTCCCGATTTGGGACTCCAGACGGGTCAATGTTTTTGAAACTATCCGTCCATCGGCGTTCACGATGCCCGGCGGCCGCGACTTCTTCGTCTATTTCCCGGTGAAGCTAGGTGGGCGCTTCTCGATGAAGGCGGCCATGCCTTCCGTCTGGTCCGACGTGGCGAACAGGGCATGGAACAGGCGGCGCTCGAAGACGATCCCTTCGCGCAAGCCCAATTCAAGCGCGCGATCGACGGCTTCGCGGGCGGCCATTGCCGCCGTCTTTCCATAGGTGGCGATCGTCTGCGCGGCGGCCAGCGCCTCCTCCATCAGCTTGTCCGCGGCAATCACGCGGGAAACGAGGCCCGCGCGCTCCGCTTCCGCCGCGTCCATCATCCGTCCCGTGAGGATGAGGTCCATCGCCTTCGCCTTGCCAACGAGTTTCGTCAGCCGCTGCGTGCCGCCCATGCCGGGGATCACGCCGAGCTTGATCTCGGGCTGGCCGAACATCGCGGTGTCGGCGGCGAAGATCATGTCGCACATCATGGCGAGCTCGCAGCCGCCGCCCAGCGCATAACCGGAGACCGCCGCGATTTTTGGCGTGCGCAACGCGGCGAAACGCTCCCAGGCGGCAAAAAAGTCTTGCGTGTACATCTCGGCGAAAGTCTTGTCCGCCATCTCCTTGATGTCGGCACCGGCGGCAAACGCCTTTTCCGAACCGCGGATGACGAAGCAGCCGACGCCGGGGTCGCGATCGAGCGGGGCGAGGTCGTCCGCCAGGGTGAGCATGACCGCGGAATTCAGCGCGTTGCGCGCCGCCGGCCGGTTCAGAGTGACGATGACGACGCGGTCCTGCCGCTCGATGATGATGGGGTGGTCCATCGCAGTTCCTCCCGCGCCGTTCACTCGGCAGCCGCCTTGTCGCGCAACATGTTGATGATGCCGGAAAAATCCTTGTCGCCGAAGCCCGCCTGCGCGAAGGACCGGTAGAGTTCCGCAGCCTTGGCGCCAAGTGGCGTCGTCATGCCAGTATCCTCCGCCGCCGCCTGCGAAAGCATGAGATCCTTCAGCATCAGCGCCGCGGCGAAACCGGGTTCGTAATCCTTGTTGGCCGGCGAGGTCGGGACGGGGCCCGGCACCGGACAATAGGTGTTGAGCGACCAGCATTGACCCGAGGAGACGGAGGCAACGTCGAACAGTGCCTGATGCGTGAGGCCGAGCCGTTCGCCAAGCACGAAAGCCTCGCCCACGGCGATCATGCTGATGCCGAGGATCATGTTGTTGCAGATCTTTGCCGCCTGGCCGGCGGAGGCAGCGCCGCAATGGATGATCCGTTTGCCCATCGCCTTGAAGACGGGCTTTGCGCCGGCGAAGACATCGGCATCGCCGCCTACCATGAAGGTGAGCGTGCCGGCCGTCGCGCCGCCCGTGCCGCCGGAGACGGGCGCATCGAGCGCGGGGCAGCCATGCGCCTCTGCCAGCGCGTGCGCCTTGCGGGCGCTGTCCATGTCGATGGTGGAGCAGTCGATAAGCCGCGTGCCCGATGGCACGACGGCGACCAGCTCCTGCCAGACCGCCAGCACATGTTTTCCCGCCGGCAGCATGGTGATGACGGTTCCTGCGCCGGAAACCGCCTCGGCGATCGAGGCAACCGTCGTCACGCCGTTCGCCCGGGCAAGTTCGAGCGAGGACGCCGACAGGTCGAAACCGCGCACGGCATGGCCGGCCTTCACGAGGTTTGCGGCCATGGGGCCGCCCATATGGCCGAGGCCGATGAATGCGATGGGGCTCATGGGCGTTCTCCTTTCCCTGCATCCGTGGCAAAGAGCGGTTCTGCCGACGGTTTGAAGAAGGCGGCGACGTCCTCCGTCGTGACGTCGTCCAACTGCGCCGGGCGCCACTGCGGATTACGGTCCTTGTCGACGACCGCGGCCCGGACGCCCTCATAAAAATCGTGACTGCGCAGCACGGCCGCGGTGGCGGAAAATTCCCGTTCCAGGCAGGCCTCCAGCGAATCTTCCACGCGACCGAGGCGGAGCAGGCGCAACGTGACCTTCAGGCTGAGCGGCGACTTCGTCCGCAGAACGCCGAGTGTCTTTTCGGCGAAATCCGACCCGTCCTGCGCGAGCGCTTCAAGAATTTCCTCGATCGTATCGAAGGAAAAAAGGCGGTCTATCGCTGGCTGCTCTGCTGCGGCCTGCCCCGGCGGCGGCGTATCCGCAAAGGCGGCAACCGTTGCCGAGACGTCCGCCCGCGTGGCCCCCGCCGGCAGGCGGGACAGCACGTCGGCCAGGGCCGGCAGGCGTTCCGAGGGGACATAGCTGTCGGCAAGGCCGAAGGCGATGACGTCGCCGGCGGCAAGCTGTGCACCGGTCAGGGCGGCATAGGTGCCGAGTTCGTTCTGCTGGCGCGTGAGGAACCACGAGGCGCCGACATCGGGGAAAAAGCCGATGCCCGTCTCGGGCATGGCCAGGCGCGTCCGTTCGGTGACGATCCGATGGCTGGCATAAACCGAAACGCCGACCCCGCCACCCATGACGATGCCGTCCATGAAGGCGACGAAGGGTTTTCGCAGCCTGTTGAGGCGCGCGTTCATGCGGTATTCCTCGCGCCAGAAATCCACGGGTTCCGGCGAGCCGGCCTTGCCGCCGTCATAGATCATGCGGATGTCGCCGCCGGCGCATAGCCCGCGTTCGCCCTCGCCCGTGAGAAGCACGGCGGCAACCTCGGGATCCGCGTCGAAGGCATCCAACGCCTTTTCGATGTCGCGGACCATGGAGAGGGTGAGGCTGTTGAGCGCCTTCGGCCGGTTGAGCCGGATGCGCCCGAGCGAACCGGTGCGGCCAACGAGGATCTGCGGATCAGATGTGGAGAGCATGGCCGAGGGCTTTCAATGCGGCTTCCTGCAAGCCTTCGCTGCGGGTCGGATGGGCGTGGATGGTGCCGGCGATGTCCTCCAGTCGCGCACCCATTTCGAGCGCCAGCGAGAAGGCGCTGGAAAGCTCCGAGACACCGGCGCCGACCGCCTGCAGGCCGAGCACGAGGTTGGTATCGGCCCGCGCCACGACGCGAACAAAACCGTCTTCCGATTGGGTCGTCATGGCGCGGCCATTGGCATTGAAGGGGAAGAGGCCGACGCGGACCTCATAGCCCTGCGCGCGGGCCTCGTCGGGCGACAGGCCGGCGGTGACGATTTCAGGGTCGGTGAAGCAGACGGCGGGGATGGCGCGCTTGTCCCAGGCGCGCTTGCGGCCGGCGACGATCTCCGCCACCATCTCACCCTGTGCCATGGCGCGATGCGCCAGCATCGGCTCGCCCGTGACATCGCCGATCGCATAGACGCCGCGCATGGAGGTGCGGCAACGCTCGTCGATACGGATGAAGCGGCCGGCACGATCGAGGTCGAGCTCTTCAAGCCCCCAGCCTTCCGTGCGCGGCTTGCGTCCGACGGTGACGAGCACCTTGTCGGCCGCAATGCGCTCTTCCTCGCCGGAAGCGGTCTCCACAACCAGCGCCTCCCCGGCATAACCTTTCGCCTTCGCGCCCGTCAGCACGCGTACGCCGAGTTCATTCAGGCGCTTGGCGACGGGCTTGACGAGTTCAGCATCGTATTGCGGCAGGATCTGCGCCATCGCCTCGACCACCGTGACCTCGGCGCCCAGCTTGGCGAAGGCGATGCCGAGCTCCAGCCCGATATAGCCGCCGCCCACGACGGCGAGCTTTCGCGGAACGCTCGTCAGCGACAGTGCACCCGTGGAGGACAGCATGGCACCGCCGAAGGGCAGCGACGGCAGTTCCACCGGTTCGGAACCGGTGGCGATCACCACCGTCTCGGCGCGGATCACCTGGCTTCCCGTCTCCGTCTCCACCTCCACGGTCTTGCCATCGCGGAAACGCGCCTCGCCGTGCACGATCTTGACCTTGGCCTTGCGTAGGAGGCCGAGCACGCCGCTGTTCAGCCGGCCGACGATGCCGTCCTTCCAGCGGATGGTCTGGGCTAGGTCGAGCTTCGGCGCTTCGACGGTTATGCCGAGCACGTTCGGGCTCGTCATATGGCGGACCTTGTCGAATTCTTCGGCCGCATGGATCAGCGCCTTGGAGGGGATGCAGCCGACATTGAGGCAGGTGCCGCCGGCCTTGGCGGCTTCGACGATGACCGTATCGACGCCGAGCTGGCCGGCGCGGATGGCGCAGATATAGCCCCCGGGGCCGGCACCGATGACGAGGAGCTTGCAGACGATCTCTTTCATGTCCTCAGCCTTCGATGAAGATCAGTGCGGGGGTTTCGATGAGCGCCTTGACCCGCTGGACGAAGACCGCCGCATCCCAGCCGTCGACGATCCGGTGGTCGAAGCTCGACGACAGGTTCATCATCTTGCGCGGGATGAATTGCGTGCCGTCCCAGACGGGCCGCGTCACCATCTTGTTGACGCCGACGATCGCCACCTCCGGGTGGTTGATGATCGGTGTGGTGACGATGCCGCCGAGCGCGCCGAGCGAGGTTATGGTGATCGTGGAGCCGGACAGTTCCTCACGCGCGGCCGTGCCGTTGCGCGCGGCATCGGCGAGGCGCGTCAGCTCGGCGGCGCTGTCCCAGATCGTCCGTGCCTCGGCATGGCGCACCACCGGCACCGTCAGGCCGGAGGGTGTCTGCGTGGCGATGCCGATATGGACGGCGGCATGGCGGGTGACGATGCCGGCATCGTCGTCGAAGGTGGCGTTGACGCCGGGCTGCTCGGCGAGCGTCTTCACCAGTGCCCGCATCAGGAAGGGCAGGATGGTCAGCTTCGGTTGATCGGGCTTGCGGCCGGCATTCATCGTCGTGCGCAAGTCCTCCAGGTCGGTGACATCAACCTCTTCGACATAGGTGATGTGGGGAATGCGCGAGGCGGCGAGGCGCATCTTCTCCGCGATGCGGCGGCGCAATCCCGTGACCTTGATTTCCTCCGTGGCGGTCTTGCGGGCAAGGCCCGTCGATACGGCAACGGGCTGTGCGCCGCGCGCGACGAACTGGTCGAGGTCGTCATGGGTGATGCGGCCGGCCGGGCCGGTGCCCGGGACCTGTCGAAGATCGACGCCCGCTTCCTGCGCGCGCAGCCGGACGGCAGGCGAAGCGAGGGGTCTTGTCTCCGCCGTCGAGGTTTTCCCCTTCTCCCCAATGGGGAGAAGGTGGCCCGGAGGGCCGGATGAGGGGGGCGGCTGGCTCGGTGAGGGCGGCTCCTTCTGAGCGGACAGAGATACCCCCTCATCCGCCCTTCGGGCACCTTCTCCCCCTTGGGGAGAAGGGAGGGGCTGCCGCTCCTCCTCCGCTACGCTCTCAGTCTCGCCCTCCCCGGCAATCGCGATGCGCAGCAGCGGCGCCTTGACGGCGATGATGTCGCCGATCTCGGCACCGAGCCAGAGCACGGTGCCGTCCACCGGGGAGGGTATCTCCACAGTCGCCTTGTCGGTCATCACGGCGGCGAGCACCATGTCCTCGCGCACCGGATCGCCCGGCTTGACGTGCCATTCCACAAGCTCGGCCTCGGCCACGCCCTCGCCCACATCGGGCATCTTGATGACGAACTCGCCCATCCTCAGCCCTCCATCACTTCTTTGAGCGCCCGCCCGACCCGCCCGGGGCCGGGGAAATAGTCCCATTCCTGGGCATGGGGGTAAGGCGTGTCCCAGCCGGTCACGCGCACCACCGGCGCTTCGAGATTGTAGAAGCAGTGCTCCTGAATGAGCGAGACGACTTCCGCGCCGAAGCCGGAGGTCAACGTCGCCTCGTGTACGACGACACAGCGGCCGGTCTTCTTCACGGATTCCACGATCGTGTCGAGGTCGAGCGGCAACAGGCTGCGCAGGTCGATCACCTCCGCGTCTATCCCCGTCTCCTCGGCCGCCGCCAGCGCCACATGCACCATCGTACCGTAGGCGACGACCGTGACCGCGCTGCCCGGCCGGCGGATTTCCGCCTTGCCGATGGGGATGGTGTAATGCCCTTCCGGCACCTCACCGAGCTCGTGCTTCGACCAGGGCGTGACGGGCCTTTCGTGATGGCCGTCGAAAGGGCCGTTGTAGAGGCGCTTGGGTTCGAGGAACATCACCGGATCCGGATCCTCTATCGCGGCGATCAGCAGGCCCTTGGCGTCATGGGGATTGGAGGGGACGACCACTTTCAGCCCGCAGACATGGGTGAACAGCGCCTCCGGGCTCTGGCTGTGCGTCTGCCCGCCGAAGATACCGCCGCCGGTCGGCATGCGCACGACGATGGGGCAGGTGAAATCGCCGTTGGAGCGGTAGCGGATGCGCGCCGCCTCCTGGGTGATCTGGTCGTAGGCCGGATACATGTAGTCGGCGAACTGAATCTCGACACAGGGCTTCAGCCCATAGGCCGCCATGCCGATGGCCGTGCCGAGGATGCCGGATTCGTTGATCGGCGCGTCGAAGCAGCGGGTCTTTCCGTATTTGGACTGCAGGCCCTGCGTCGCCCGAAAAACGCCGCCGAAATAGCCGACATCCTCGCCGAACACGACGACATCGTCGTCCCGCCCCATCGAGACGTCCATGGCGCTACGCACGGCCTCGATCATCGTCATTCTTGCCATATCAGTATCCTGCCTTCTGCCGCTGGCGGCGGATATGGGCGGGCATTTCCGCATAGACGCCCTCGAAGATATCGCGCACCGAGGGTTTTCCCCCGGCATGCAACGTGCCGTGGCTTTCGGCCTGTTTCTGCGCCTGGATCACCTCGTCGAGGATTTCCGCCTCTGCCTGGGTATGGCGCTCCTCCGACCAGACCCCACGCACGATCAGGTGCTTCTTCAGCCTGAGGACGGGATCGCCGAGCGGCCAGGCTTCGGACTCGGTTTTCGGGCGATAGGCGCTCGGATCGTCCGACGTGGAATGGGCGCCGACGCGGTAGGTGACATATTCGATCAGCGTCGGGCCGAGATTGCGCCGCGCCCGCTCGGCCGCCCATTTGGCGACGGCGTAGACGGCCAGATAGTCGTTGCCGTCGACGCGCAGCGCCGGGATGCCGAAGCCGAGGCCGCGGGCGGCAAAGGTGCCGGAGCCGCCTCGTGCGATGCCCTGGAAGGTCGAGATGGCCCACTGGTTGTTGACGATGTTGAGGATGACCGGGGCCTTGTAGGTGGAGGCGAAGACGAGGGCGGAGTGGAAGTCGGATTCGGCTGTCGAGCCGTCGCCGATCCAGGCGGCCGCGATCTTCGTATCGTTCTTGATGGCCGACGCCATGGCCCAGCCGACGGCCTGGACATATTGCGTGGCAAGGTTGCCGGAGATCGTGAAAAAGCCGTGCGCCTTCGAGGAATACATGATCGGCAATTGCCGGCCGCGCAGCGGATCGGCCTCGTTCGAGTAGATCTGGTTCATCATCTCGACCATCGGATAGTCGTCGGCGATCAAGAGGCCCGCCTGCCGGTAGGTCGGGAAATTCATGTCGCCCTTGTCCAGCGCCTTGCGGAAGGCGGAGGAGACCGCCTCCTCACCGAGATGCTGCATGTAGAAAGAGGTTTTTCCCTGCCGCTGCGCCATCACCATGCGGGCGTCGAAGGCGCGCAGCTTCATCATGTTGCGCAGCCCCGTCAGCAGCTCCTCATTGGAAAGCAGACCGGCCCATGGGCCGATCGCCTCGCCTTCGCGATTGAGCACGCGGATGATGGAATAGGCGAGATCGCGGATTTCTTCGGGCGCGACATCAACCGCCGGCCGGGGCACGGCGCCGGCTTTCGCGATCTTGACGCTGGAGAAATCCGGCTGGCCACCGGGCCGGACCGCCGGCTCGGGGACGTGCAGGCTCAGATGCGGAACCTCGGTCATGCCCTGTCATACCTCCCATGCCGACCACCCCGCCGCGCTCCAGCAGCGGGCATGGCCCAAAGCCTACAGATTGCGCGCGATGACGATGCGCTGGACGTCGCTCGTGCCCTCGTAGATCTGGCAGATGCGGACGTCGCGATAGATGCGCTCGACCGGATAGTCCGCCATGTAGCCGTAGCCGCCATGGATATGGATCGCATCGGAACAGACTTTCTCCGCCATTTCGGACGCGAACAGCTTTGCCATCGAGGCCTCCGTGAGGCAGGGCATGCCCTCCTCCTTCAACTGGGCGGCGTGCAGCACCATCTGGCGGGCCACCTCGATCTGCGTCGCCATGTCGGCGAGGCGGAAGGCGACGGCCTGATGCTCGATAATCGGCGTGCCGAAGGCGATGCGCTCGCGCGCATAATCGCGCGCCGCCTCGAAGGCCGCCCGCGCCATGCCGACCGACTGCGATGCGATGCCGATGCGCCCGCCTTCGAGGTTGGAGAGTGCAATGCGGTAACCCTCACCTTCTGCACCGAGACGGTTTTCGGCGGGAATTCGCATGGCGTTGAAGGCGATCTGGCAGGTGTCGGAGGAATGGAGGCCCAGCTTCTGCTCGACGCGCACGACCTCGTAGCCCGGCGTGTCGGTCGGCACGATGAAGGCGGAAATGCCCTTCTTGCCGGCATCGGGATCGGTAACGGCGAAGACGATAATGACATTGCCGTTCTTGCCGGAGGTGATGAACTGTTTTGCACCGTCGATGACATAATGGTCGCCGTCGCGGCGGGCGCGGGTCTTCAGGTTCGAGGCGTCGGAGCCGGCCTGCGGCTCGGTCAGCGCAAAGCCGCCGATCCATTCGCCGGAAGCCAGCTTCGGCAGGAAACGCTTTTTCTGTTCCTCCGTGCCGTACTTCAGGATCGGCACGCAGCCGACCGAGCTGTGCACGCTCATGATGGTCGAGCAGGGACCGTCGCCGACGGCGATCTCCTCCAGCGCCACGGCATAGGCGAGCGCGCCGGTATCCGCGCCGCCATAGGCTTCCGGCACCAGCATGCCGAGAAAGCCGAGTTCGCCCATCTCCTTCAGCTCCTCGCGGGGAAAGCGGCTCTCCGCATCGCGCCCTGCCGCGCCCGGCGCCAGCCGCTCGCGGGCAAAATCGCGCGCCATGTCGCGGATCTGGGTCTGCTGTTCCGTCAGGATCATGTCCGGCCTCCTCCCGAAACCGTTCAGTGCCGTTCGATGGCGACCGCCGTCGCCTCACCGCCGCCGATGCAGAGCGTCGCCATGCCGCGTTTCATTCCGTAGCGCTCGAGCGCCGCAAGCAGGGTGACGAGCACGCGCGCGCCGGATGCGCCGATGGGATGGCCGAGCGCGCAGGCCCCGCCATGCACGTTGACCTTGTCGTGCGGCAGGTCGAGATCCCGCATTGCCGCCATGGCGACGACGGCGAAAGCCTCGTTGATCTCGAAGAGGTCGACATCGCCAAGGTTCCAGCCGGTGCGCTCGCCGAGTTTTCTCAGCGCGCCGATGGGAGCGGTCGCGAAGAGGTTGGGCGCCTGCGCATGGGTAGCATGGCCGACGATGGTGGCGAGCGGCGCAAAGCCCTGCTGCTCCGCCTGCGAACGCCGCATCAGCACCAGCGCGGCCGCGCCGTCGGAAATAGAGGAGGCGTTCGCCGCCGTCACCGTACCGCCCTCGCGAAAGGCCGGCTTCAGTGTCGGGATCTTTTCCAGCTTCGCCTTGCCCGGCTGTTCGTCGCAGCTGATGATCGTTTCCGACCGCCCCGCCTTCACGGTGACGGGAACGATTTCGGCGTCGAAGGCGCCCGTCTCGATGGCCTGCCGGGCGCGGGTCAGGGAGGTAACGGCGTAATCGTCCTGTGCCGGGCGGGTGAACTGGTAGGCCTCGGCGCAATCCTCGGCGAAGGTGCCCATCAGGCGGCCCTTGTCATAGGCGTCTTCGAGGCCGTCGAGGAACATGTGATCGATGACACGGCCATGCCCCAGCCGGTAGCCACCGCGCGCCCGGTCGAGCAGGTAGGGCGCATTCGTCATGCTCTCCATGCCGCCGGCCACGACAACCGAGGCGCTGCCGGCGGCGATGAGATCGTGCGCCAGCATGACGGCTTTCATGCCCGAGCCGCACATCTTGTTGACGGTGGTGGCCCCGGCGGCAAAAGGAACACCCGCGCCGATCGCGGCCTGCCGTGCCGGCGCCTGCCCCTGGCCCGCCGGCAGCACGCAGCCGAACACTGTCTCTTCGACGGCATCGGCGGCAACGCCACTGCGCTCCAGCGCCGCGCGGATGGCGGCCGCGCCGAGCTCCGGCGCTGTGGCATCCTTGAGGTCGCCCTGGAAGCCGCCCATCGGGGTGCGGGCCGAACCGACGATGACGATGGGGTCCTGCAGCATCATATCGAAAACTCCCTCAGCGCGGGGCCATGCGCAGCGCGCCGTCGAGGCGGATGACCTCGCCGTTCAGCATGACATTCTCACAGATATGGCGCACCAGCGCGGCGAATTCCGCCGGCTTGCCGAGACGCGCCGGGAAGGGCACGCTGCGCCCCAGCGAATCCTGCACCTCCTGCGGCATGCCGGCCATCATCGGCGTCTGGAAAATCCCAGGCGCGATGGAGACGACCCGGATGCCGTGGCGGGCGAGCTCGCGGGCGATCGGTAGCGTCATGGCCGCGACACCACCCTTGGAGGCCGCATAGGCCGCCTGGCCGATCTGACCGTCGAAGGCCGCGACCGAGGCCGTGTTCACAACGATGCCACGCTCCCCGTCCGCTTCGGGTTCCCCTCGCGCGATCGCCGTCGCCGCAAGCCGCGTCATGTTGAAGGTGCCGATGAGATTGATGCCGACGGTGCGGGCGAAACTGTCGAGCCGGTGCGGCCCATCGCGGCCGATCACCTTTTCGCCGGGTGCAACGCCGGCGCAATTGATCAGCCCATGCAGGTGGCCGAAGCGCGCCAGCGCCAGATCGACAGCCGCCTGCCCATCCGCCTCCTGCGTCACGTCGGTCTGGACGAAGGCTGCGCCGGCTCCGAGTTCTTCGGCGATACCGCGACCCGCATCGGCATTGACGTCGGCGATCACGACATTTGCACCCTCGCCTGCCAGCATGCGGGCGACGGCCGCGCCGAGGCCCGAACCGCCCCCGGTGACAAGAAAGGTCTTCGTGCGGATCAACATGGCTGCTCTCCCTCAGCGCATTCGATTTCCGTAAATCCGGTCCGAAGCGTCCTGCGGCCCTCCAAAGCCGCATACCCTCGGCGGGGCGCCGCCCCATCCGTCTTGCCTCACTCTATGACGGTGCGATATTGCATGCGATGACCAAAGCGTCTCGAACGTTCGGCCAGTTTTACCATATTCCGCAGGGCATGACGATGACGGAAACCGGACGGCGGATGATCTCGCCTTTCTTCGTGGAAGAAGCGCTCGACGGCCTGAGACGGCAGGGAAAATCGCCCGAGAGGGCGTTGGCCGTTGCCGGCATCGCCGTCCCTCTCGACACGCCCGTCTCCGCCGAGAGTTACGGGGCGCTTTGGCTCGCCATCGCCGCCGAGATGGACGACGAATACTTCGGCATGGGCGGAAGGCCGATGCGGCGCGGCAGCTTCACGCTGCTCTGCCACTGTGTGCTGCATGCCGGAACGCTCGATCAGGCGCTGCGGCGGGCGCTACGCTTCCTGAACCTCGTTCTGGAAGACCCGCAAGGCCATCTCCAGGTCGCCGACGGGCTCGCCCAGATCGTGCTCAACGATAGAGGTAATGCACGCTCCGCCTTCGCCTACCGTACTTACTGGATCCTGCTGCACGGCATTGCATGCTGGCTCGTCGGGCGGCGCATTCCGCTGAAAATGGTCGATTTTCGCTGCGCTGAACCTGATCACGGCGCCGACTACCGGCTGTTCTTCGGCGCGCCCGTGCGCTTTTTGCAGCCGGTCAGCCGGCTCGCCTTCGACGCTTCGGTTCTGAAGCTACCAATCGCCCGCAGCGAACAGGCCCTGAAACAGTTCCTGCGCAACGCGCCCGCCAACATCCTCGTGCGCTACCGCTACGATGCCGGCCTTGCCGCGAGCGTGCGCAAGCGCCTGCGGCAGGTGCCGCCGACAGCATGGAGTGCTTTTGATGACCTCGCCGCGCAGATGCGCATCTCACCCTCCACGCTGCGGCATCGCCTGCATGCCGAGGGCCAGAACTACGCCGCCATAAGGGATGAAATCCGTCGCGACCTTGCCATCGAGATGCTGCAGGCAACAACGCTCGGCGTCGGCGAGATCGCCACCCGCCTCGGCTTCTCAGAGCCCAGCGCCTTTCACCGTGCGTTCCGCAAATGGACGACGAAGAGCCCGGCGGCCTTCCGGCGAGAGAGACGGCATGGTTTTCGCTAGGAACTGGCGCGGTATTGGTTGGACAGGCCGCTCACCAGGAGGTGAAGTAGCTTAAACTGGAGGAGAGCTTATGGCTAAGCACCGCATATTTACGACCAGCGTTGCGAGCGTTTATCCGCACTACATCGCAAAGGCCGAAAAGAAAGGGCGCACGGCAGCGGAAGTCGACCAGATTATCTGCTGGCTGACCGGCTACGATCAGGAGACGTTACAAGCAAGGCTCGACGATAAGACCGACTTCGAGACCTTCTTTGCAAAAGCGCCTCACCTCAATCCTTCGAGAACCTTGATCACCGGCGTAATCTGCGGCGTCCGCATAGAGGAGATCGAAGAGCCGACCATGCGGGAGATCCGCTATCTGGACAAACTCGTCGATGAACTGGCCAAGGGAAAAGCTATGTCCAGAATCCTGCGGGAGGGCTAAAAGACGCGCCCTCCCGGCTCTACCAAGCTCTGGGGCGACAGACCAAGACATTTGGGAATTCAGCCATCGCTCCGGACGCGCTAGTCAACGGTCGCCAGCGGGCGAAGGCCCGCACGCGTGATACCTGCTACCGACCTCAGCCAGTCTCGCAAGATCAACGCTGCCGGTGACAGCTCGTAATTCGCGTTCCAGGTAAGATAATAGCCCCCTGGCGAATTGATCACGAGGTCGGTGAACCGGACCAAGGTGCCCTGCTCTACCAGATCCCCTACAATACGATGCCAGCCGATGACGAGGCCTTGATCCGCCATCGCCGCTTGCAGCGCAACGTTGAACTTGCCGAAGCGCCTGCCGTCGAACGTCGTATGCGGGAGACCTGCTGTGCGAAGCGCATCCGTCCAGCCGATCCAGTCGGGGCCTACCCAGTTCACATCCAGCAGCGGGAGATGCGGCAGGTCGGCCGTCACCGCGCCCGCATGTCTTGCGGCAAATGTCGGGCTGCAGACCGGGTAGACACATTCGTCGAACAGGAATTCGGAGGTTTCGTCACTCCATGTCCCGCGCCCGAAGCGAACCCGCAACTCAACCTCCGCACGGCGGAAGTTCCACATATCATCCGAAATCAGGTGATCGACCATGATCTCGGGGTGCCCCCGCCAGAAGTCCGGCATTTGCGGGATCAGCCACATGGTGGCGAACACGTCGCTGCAGGCAAGTTTTACGTTTTTCGCCCGGTTGCTCCGCTTGATCGACCTGACAGCATCGGATGTGCGCGAAAACGAGTTGGCAAGCACGCCATAAAGCTCCTCGCCTTCCGCGGTCAGCGTCACGCCTTTCCCGTTGCGAATGAACAGCTGAACGCCGATCTCCGCCTCGATCGCCTTCACCTGGCGGCTCACGGCACTCGGGGTCACGTTGAGTTCACCGGCCGCCAGTTTGAGGCTCGAATGGCGAGCTGAAGCCTCGAACACGGCGAGCGCCGTCAGCGATGGCAGTTCATAATATCGGCCCGTCATGCGCACCCCGCTCTTCCATTCCATATCGAAGGGCAAGACGACAAACCGATCAATGAAAATCGACGCGCACGAGTTCGTTTTGTGCCGAAAAGCGGTCGTCGAGGGGCCTCAGTCAACCTGAAGTCAACTCAGCTTGAGATTTTAGCGCATTGTCAGGCACGATCGAATGGCCTCAGATGGGAGAAACGCAGGCTGTCACCATAACCAGAACGGGGAACGACACCGCCTGCCGTGATTTGCATCGCGACCACATCTCTTGGGAAATCAGCCGGTGGAAAGAGCCTCTCTTCGCCCGGACGGCGCGTCGTCGTCCGCAATTCCAGACCGCATGACCGGGGTCCATCTCGTCGGCCACGGCGGGTTCGACAAACTCGAATACCGTCATGATCTTCCCGTCCCGCAACCCGGCCCAGGTGAAGTCCTGATCCGCGTCACGGCCGCGGGCATCAACAATACCGACATCAACACGCGCATTGGCTGGTATTCCAAGACGGTCAAGAGCGAGACCGGCCAGAACGCTTTGCAGGGCATAGAAAACCTGCGTGACTCCGATGCCAGTTGGTCAGGAGAGGCATTGAGATTTCCCCGCATCCAGGGTGCCGACTGTTGCGGCCGCATCGTTGCGGTCGGTCCGCAGGTGGACCCAGAACGCATCGGCGAGCGCGTCATCGTGCGCAACATGCTCCGCTCCTACGTCGGCTACCGTCCGATGGAATGCTGGACGTTCGGATCGGAATGCGATGGCGCGTTCGCGCAATATGCAAAGGCACCCTCCCGCGAGACCTATCGCATCGATTGCGATTGGAGCGATGCCGAACTTGCGGCCCTGCCCTGTGCCTTCTCCACCGCGGAAGGCATGCTGCATCGCGCGAATGTACGGCATGGTGAGCATGTGCTGATCACTGGCGCTTCCGGCGGCGTCGGTTCCGCAGCCGTGCAGCTTGCCAAGCGCCGGGGTGCAGTGGTGGCTGCCGTCGCCGGCAAGGAGAAGGCGGAGCAGGTCCGCGCCCTCGGCGCCGACCGGGTCATCGACCGGCGCGACAATCTCGTCGAGGAGCTCGGCTCGATGAGCATGGACATTGTCCTCGACGTCGCCGCCGGCCCGGCCTTTCCCCAACTGCTCGACGTTTTGAGGAAGGGCGGTCGCTACGCTGTTGCCGGCGCGATCGCCGGTCCTATCGTCGAACTCGATGTTCGCACCCTCTACCTCAAGGACCTCAGCTTCCACGGCTGCACCTTCCAGGACGACATCGTGTTCGAAAATCTCGTGCGCTACGTGGAGGCTGGCGAGATCCGGCCTGTCGTCAGCAAAACCTACCCGCTCGAAAACATCGTCGAGGCACAGAAGGACTTCATCTCGAAGACCTTCGGCGGAAAGCTTGTCCTCATCATCCAATGACGGAAGTCCCATGACCGATATCAGCATCAAACAGATCGATGTGTACCAGGTGGACCTGCCCTATTCCGGTGGTGTCTACACGCTCTCCGGCGGGCGCGAATACCGCAGTTTCGATGCCACCATCGTCAAGGTGACGACGAATGACGGCCTGGAAGGCTGGGGCGAAAGCACCCCCTTCGGTTCGACATGGATCGCTTCCCATGCCTTGGGCGTGCGGGCCGGCATTGCGGAAATCGCCCCGCATCTGATCGGTCTCGACCCTCGCCGTGTCGACCGCATCAACGACGCTATGGACGCCGCTCTGGTCGGGCACGACCATGCCAAGACGGCAATTGATGTCGCCTGCTGGGACGTGTTCGGCAAATCCGTCGGGCTGCCCGTTTGCGATCTGCTTGGCGGACGTACGGGCGTCCGCATGCCCGTTATTTCATCGATCTATATGGGCAACCCGGAAGACATGCGACGGCGCGTCGCCGAGCATCGGGCAATGGGCTATGTCGGTCACTCGGTCAAAATCGGCGGCGAGCCGGCAGAGGATGCCGAACGCATCGCCGCATCGCTGGCGGACAAGAAGCCGGGCGAGTTCTTCATCGTGGACGCAAATGGGGGCATGCTGGTCGAAACGGCGCTCCGGATGCTGCGGCTCCTGCCCGCCGGTCTTGATTTCGTGCTCGAGGCGCCCTGCGCGACCTGGCGGGAATGCGTGTCGCTCCGCCGGCGCACCGATGTTCCCATCATCTTCGACGAACTGGCAACCAATGATGCATCCATCGTCCAGTTGATCGGCGATGATGCCGCTGAAGGCATCGGCCTCAAGATATCGAAGAACGGCGGCCTCACGAAAGGGCGCCGTCATCGAGATATCTGCCTCGCCGCCGGTTACACGGTCAGCGTTCAGGAGACGACCGGATCCGACATCGCCTTTGCCGCCATCGTCCACCTTGGGCAGACGGTCCCGGAACGGAATTTGCGCTGCCTTCTGGAATGCCGGGACATGGTGACCGTGAAAACGGCCGACGGTCCGTTCGACGTCAGGGAGGGGCGCGTCGTCGCCCCATCGCTCCCAGGCCTTGGAATAACACCGCGTTTGGACGCGCTCGGAAACCCCGTTGCCACCTACGCCTAGACCGGCGCGGCAGAGCATCGGGATCAAACGCGCGGTCGAAAGGCGGCGGCCCGCGTGACGAATGCGCCGCCTGAAAAAGGGGAATAAAATGAAGACATATTTGCTTTCGACATCCGCGATCGTCGCATTGCTGTGGAGTATTTCGACGGCAAACGCTGCAGAATGTGGCGATGTGGTGCTTGCCGTACATAACGTCCAGAGTGCGGAGGTCCTGACCTTCGTCGACAAGTTCATCCTCGAAAACGGTTATGGCTGCACCGTGCAGACCGTCCCCGGCGATACCGTGCCGACGACCACCTCGATGGTCGAGAAGGGGGACCCCGACGTGTCTTCCGAGACCTGGATCGATCTCCTGCCCGAGATCGTCCCGCGTGGCGTTGCCGATGGCAAGATCGTGCTGGGTGCGCCCGTCCTGCCGGATGGCGGCGTCCAGGGCCTCTGGATTCCCAAATACCTTGCCGATGCGCATCCCGACATCAAGACGATCGACGATGCCTTGAAGCATCCCGAATTGTTCCCCGATCCGGAAGACGCGAGCAAAGGCGTCATCTTCAACGGTGCGGCCGGCTGGGGCGCGACGATCGTGACGGCGCAATTGTTCAAGGCCTACAAGGGCGAGGAAAAAGGCTTCCGACTACTCGATCCCGGCTCCGCCGCCGGTCTCGACGGTGCCATCGCGAAGGCCTACGAGCGCAAGGAAGGGTTCATCACTTATTACTGGGCACCGACGGCGCTTCTCGGCCGCTACGAAATGGTCATGCTTCAGCCGACTGTCCCGCACGACGCGGCGGAATGGAAGCGCTGCAACACCAATCTCGAATGCACTGATCCGAAGGTGAATGCCTGGCCCGTCGACAAGGTCTATACCGTCGTGACCAAGGCCTTCGCGGACCGCACCAGCCCGCAGGTCATGACCTATTTCAAGACGCGTGGCTGGAGCAACGACACTGTCGGCAAGCTCATGGCCTGGCAGACGGAGAACCAGGCCGCGGGTGAAGACGGTGCAAAACACTTCCTCGCGGAAAACAGGGACATCTGGTCGAAGTGGGTTCCGACTGACGTTGCGGAAAAAGTTGCAGCAGCCCTCTAGTCACAAATGCGCGCCGCCTCATGCGGCGCGCGAGCCAATCTCGCGTATCCTAAGCAACGCATGCCGAAAGCCGTCAACCACTGTACCCGCCAACACCCGCAAACCGCCTCCAGATTGACTGGCCCGGCGCAAAAAACCGGTGGTTCTCATCAGGAAAATTAGCTAATCTTAATAAATTGGCTGCGCACCGTTTCGCGTGCCGGGCGTGCTTGCATTCGACCGTCGGATGAGGAGGGATACGTGGGCATCGCTTCGATTCAGCGAATTCTTATCTTCCTGATATTGCTACTGCCTGTCGAGGCAATCTCCTCCGAACGATACGCGCTCCTGATTGGCAACAGCCGCTACGAGGTGGCGACCCCGTTACGTAATCCCGAGAACGACATCGAGCTCGTCGGGCCGGCGCTTGAGAAGAGCGGCTTTACCGTCACCAAAATAGCCAATGCCAAGGCGGCGGATATGCTGGCGGCGATGGATGCTTTCATTGCGCGCCTCGCGACCGTCGAAAATCCTGTCGTGATGGTCTACTTCGCCGGCCACGGCGTTCAGATCGCGGGTGAAAATTATCTGCTTCCCGTCGATACCAAGCTGGGCTCCGAAGAGGATCTGCGGTCGATCGCGCTCTCGCTGAGCGAGCTCGTGCGCCGTCTCGACGTGCTAAAGAGCAAGTTGCAGATCATCGTGCTCGATTCCTGTCGCGACAACCCCTTCGATCAAACCCGTGGCCTTCGACGGGGCCTTGCCACCGCGCCGGAACGGCTTGGTCGTATCCTCGCCTTCTCGACCTCCCCCGGCAATGTCGCGACTGATGGCGACACGGGAGCCAGTCCCTATGCGACGGCATTCGCGGAATCCGTGAGGATACCCGGCCTTTCCATTGAAGGTGTTTTCAAGCGTGTTCGCGCCACCGTGCAGGAGCGCACCGGGGGCAAGCAGGAGCCGTGGGAAAACAGCGCGGTCTATGGCGACTTCCAGTTTGTCGATGGCAGGTCCGCGGGCGGCAGCGACGAGGTGGCTTTTTTTGAGTTCGCTGCGTTAGCCGACAGTCAGGAGGCTTATCAAAAGTACCTGTCACGGTATCCGGAGGGACTGTTTGCAAGCCTTGCGCGTCAAAAGATCGAATTCATGGACAAGGATTTCAGTTTCCGGCGGCAGAGCGAGGCTTTTCGTCATTTCACGTTCGGCACATCCACGGACGACCCGTGCGGAAGAGGAGACTTCAGCAATGCAGACGGTCAAACGGCGAAGGACATTGCGGATGGAGAAATCATTCTCCTTGATCTGTATTTTCCATACGCCGATGCACCCTGCAAGAATACGGTATTCTTCGACTCGCTGCGCGATGTCGAGGGAAGCGGCTTCAGCAAGAATGTCATCTCTATCGATTATTTTGGCAGGACGTTCTATCGAACTGCGGCCAACATACCATTCGATCCGGTGCCGTATGCTGATTTCCTAGCGGGCTTCAACCATCTGATATTCACCTATCGCCGCATGCACGACGAGGGTGAGATCCTG
This sequence comes from Shinella zoogloeoides, assembly GCF_030733845.1. Taxonomy (NCBI): domain Bacteria; kingdom Pseudomonadati; phylum Pseudomonadota; class Alphaproteobacteria; order Hyphomicrobiales; family Rhizobiaceae; genus Shinella; species Shinella zoogloeoides. The sequence goes on along the minus strand of NZ_CP132313.1, from coordinate 519,161 downwards.
GTCGAACTGGCGACACCGACGACGCAGGCCACCGACTATATTACGATCGATTCCTGTGAGGGGACGTGTTTCAGTGCTCAACTGCTCGCCAAGGCCCGGGTAGCTCCCGCAGAGGAGCTCCTGGCCTATCGGTTTGAGGTCGTCAACGCAGCCGAGCTGGGCCTGACATGGAAATATCAGAACACGCTTGGCAAGCTGAAGGAGCGCCAAGCCGCGGACGTCTCAGCGATCACGCAGCATGACAAGCCGTCGACTGAGCCTTTCCGAAAAGTCCGTACGGTTGCCGGATGGGATATCGTGGCCGTCCTTGATGAGGAAGGCCTTTACCTGCAGAATTGTCAGGCGATGCGCGGGAACGGCGCGGATCGCCTCGACGTCTTCCGCCTCGACCCCTATGGCGGAATCTCCATTGGCTTCGTCGATCGTCAACGGCGCTTCGCGGACGTAACGGGGCGGCCGTTCACGTACCGCGTCGATGGTAGCGAGATGCCATATATAACGCGGGTCACCTCGGGAAACGAAATCGCGTACAAAATCGCTTCAACACCGCAGGTTCTTCAGGCTCTGAAAACTGGCCGTGAAGTCGGGTTGCATGACGGAACGGCGAGCCTCGCCGGCTCGAACGCCATGCTTGCCGATTTGCAGGCCTGCATCGCAGCCTTTGGTGGCTAGCCGGGCAATCCCGGACTGTGATGGTGCATCACTCATCTTGAGCCGTCAGGAGACAAGGCACGCCGCGTCTTCGAGACGAGCCGCAAGCGCGTGACCAGTCGATGCCCGCCTTACGGAAACTTGACGAATTGATCAGTTTACCAGCGTCGGTTGCGGCAGGGTCCGTGCCGTCACCGGGCAACCTTCCTGAATCTTCGTCCAGGACGAAACGTTGAGCTTCATTTCGCAGCGCGCGAGATAGGAGCCGCCGTCGACATTCAGGCAGGATACCTCGCCGAGCTCGAACATGATGCCGCGATTTCGGCATTTGCAATTATGGGCATCCGCCCAAACAGGAACCGAGGCGATGGCCAGGCCAAGGATGAGCACTCCAACACGCATGGCTGATGCTCCCGACAATTGCCCTCTACATTACGCCTGCCCGAAGGCGTCGTCAAAGCAGCCACCGATCAGCCGAGGTGGAATCCCGTTTTGCAGGCCCCTAACTAATCCTTAAGTTTAATTTGTAAAATAATACACGCAACGCAAGAGTTCAGGGCATCATGCAGGAAAGACCAGACAACCGGGAATATACCACCCACCGCCTGGAAAACCGGGTCGAACAGGGCCTCGCGAACTATCTGCAGATCGATCTCAAGCGACTCGTCCAGTGGCTGCGTATAAAGTACAGATGGATCATTGCGGTTGCGATCGTCGGCCTCCTGATCGGTGCGGACTATAGTCTGCTTGCCGCGCGGCGTTACACGGTCACCAGCGAAATCCTCGTCGATCCAGCGGGGTTCAAGGTGGTCGACGACGACCTTTACCGGCGGAACGAGGATCGGGACACGCAGCTCCTCAATGTCGACAGCAAGCTGCAGACATTGTTGTCGCGCAATGTGCTGATGCGTGTGGCTGAAAAGCTCGACCTCACCAATGATCGCGAATTCGTGCCGAAATCCTGGTTCAGCCTGGTCAATTTCAGTTTCGGTCTGGGGTCGGAGACCGCCACGCCCCCGGAGGTTATCGCGCTCGATGCGCTGGAGCGGCGCGCTTCCGCCCGACGCGACGAAAATTCCTTCGTCATCATCCTCACCGTCTGGTCGCAGACCGCCGAAAAGAGCGTGCGCATCTCCAAAGCGCTGATCGAGGAATTCCGCACCGAGCTCAGTGTCGCCGATTCCGATGGCGCGGGCCGCGTGACCACTTCGCTGGTCGGCCGGCTGGTCGAGCTGAAGGCCGGCGTGACCAAGGCGGAGGAAGCCGTGGAAACTTTTCGCCGGCAGAACGACCTGCGCATCAGCCGGGGTGAACTGTCGAGCAGCCGATCCATGTCGCAGGTCGATACCCAGCTTCGCGAGGCGCGCGAGCGGCTGATCGCCGCCGAATCCCGCTACAAGCAACTGATGTCGGGCAGCGGCGATTTCGCGGTCATGCAATCGACGACGCTGGCCACGCTGCGCACCGAGTTTGCGACGGCCAAGCAGCAGGCCGATCAATATGCCGTTGTCTACGGCACGCTGCACCCGCGCTACAAGGGTGTGCAGCTCAACGTGAAGACGCTGGAGCGTGAAATCCAGAATGAAACGCGACGGCTGAGCCGCGCGGCTGAAAACGAATATGCCCAGGCGAAGGATGTCGTCGAGGAACTTGAAAAGGAAGTGTCGTCCGTTTCGAACGATCTTTTCTCCGAGAACGATGCCGAAGTGAAGCTGCGTGAACTGACACGCGAGGCCAGTGCGCGAAGCGCCGTCTACGAAGCCTTCCTGGCGCGTGCGCGGCTGACGGCGGAACGCGAACAGCTCGACTCGACCAATATTCGCGTCATTTCGGACCCCGTCGTGCCGCGAACCCGCTCCTGGCCGCCGAGCGTGCCGCAGGCATCGCTGTTCGGCCTTGTCGCCGGGCTTGCGCTCGGGGTGGTCGGTGTGCTCGGTTATGGCATTCTGCAAGATATCGCCCGCTCGCAGGATCCCGCCTTGAAGGATTTGACGCAGGAGCAATGGCCGCATCTGCCGCAACGCCACTATGCCCGTGGCGAGATGACATCTCTCCTCAACAAGGATGTTCTCGGATGACGATGGGTGTGGATATTCACCATGGCGAAATACGCAAAGTGTGAAGCTTTTGACGGCATGATGGCTCCACTGCGGCAAGGTTCGATCACGAAGGACGGGATGCAACATCAATGCAGACAGGAGGCTCGAACGGCATCGCGTTGCGGCGGCGCGTCATCCACGACGCCCTCGTTATCGATCTATGCGCGGGCCGGGCACGCGAGCAGGAATGACATCCCATGATGACCGTCCTCAACTGCGTCTATCATCAGCACAATCCTTGGCTGGTTCTCGCCGCTGCCGTGGTCTGTATCATCAGTTCGTGGGGCGTGATCCGGTTGCACGGCCGGGCGCGTGATCGCGAGGGCCTTCAGAGGGTCGTGTGGAACTTCCTCACGGCTATCCTGGCCGGTTCCGCGATCTGGTCGACGCACTTCATCGCGCTGCTCGGCTTCGATGCGGGCGTGCCCGTGGAGGTGGACCCGGCTCTGACGGTGCTTTCCCTGCTCGTGGCGATGGTCGGCACATCCGTCGGCTTCTGGGTCACGACCTTGGGATCCCAGCGTCTTTCACCGGCCCTCGGTGGCGCCATCGTGGGGCTGGCAATCGTCGCCATGCACTATTCCGGCATGATCGCCTACCGGGCGAAGGGGATCATTTCCTGGGATTGGCCTTATGTCTATGCGTCCATCCTTCTCTCGGTGACCATTTCGGCCTGGGCGCTTCACGTCGCCAGCTGCAAGGCTGGGAAACACGCGATTACATTCGCGTCGGCCCTGCTGGTGCTGGCGATCGTCCTGCTCCATTTCACGGGCATGACGGCGTTCAGGGTCGAACCGCTGATGATCGACGCCAGCGTCTCGAATCCGGTTGCGTTGCAAGCGCTGGGCTTCGCCGTCGCCGGGGTCGCATTTCTCATCGGCTGTGCGGGCCTTGCAAGCTATCTCATCGACGACGGCGTGCGGGCGGATTCCTACCGGGAACTGCAGAAGATGGCCATGAGCGACGGCCTGACGGGCCTGGCGAACCGCCGCGGTTTCCAGGAACGGCTCGAACAGGAAATCCAGATCGCAAACGCGACCGGCAGCAGTTTTGCGCTTGTCGGTATCGATCTCGACCGGTTCAAGGAGATCAACGACCTTAGAGGACATGCGGCCGGCGACGCGGTCCTTCGTGTCCTCTCGCACCGCATGGCCGCTACGCTCTCCAGTTCCGAGTTTGCCGGCCGGGTGGGCGGAGACGAGTTTGCAGCAATCCACCGCATGGAATCGCAGGCGAGCCTCATGGATTTCGTCGGAAGGCTTGAAGCGATCCTGAACGCACCGATCGATTTTGACGAGTACCATGTTCTGCCGGGTGCGAGCATCGGTGTTGCGATCTATCCCGACAACGCGGCGGACAAGGCAACGCTCATCAACAACGCCGACCTGGCGATGTACCGGGCCAAGGCCGATGTTTCCCGTGCCGTCTGTTTCTACCAGTCGTCGATGGACGAGACGGTGCGGCAGCGGCGCAGCCTTGCCAACGACCTACGCGAAGCGTTGGAGCGGGACGAACTCACCATCCACTATCAGGTCCAGACCGTCATCTCCTCCGGCGAGATCATAGGCTACGAAGCGCTCCTGCGCTGGGAACATCCGGTAAGGGGCTTCATCCCTCCGACAGAGTTCATCGGCATCGCCGAGGAGAACGGGCTGATCCTGCAACTCGGCGAATGGGTGTTGCGCACTGCCTGCATGAAGGCTGCGACCTGGGAGCCGCCCTACAAGATTTCGGTCAACATCTCGGCCGTGCAGTTCGCCTACACCAATCTTCCTGATGTCATTGCGGCGATCCTGAAGGAAAGCGGCCTGGTGCCGGAACGGCTCGAGCTCGAACTGACGGAAACGACCATCTTCGCGGACAAGGACCGCGCATTGCGAATTCTGCGGCAGATCAAGGATCTGGGGGTGAATGTGGCGCTCGATGATTTCGGGACCGGCTACTCTTCGCTCGACACGCTTCGTTCGTTCCCTTTCGACAAGATCAAGCTCGACCGCTCCTTCATCATCGAACTCGAGTCCAGTCCGCAAGCAAAAGCCATCATCCGGGCCGTGCTCGCACTGGGGCGCAGCCTCAGCATTCCCGTCCTCGCCGAAGGAATCGAGACCGAAGGGCAACTCGCCCTTCTCAAGAAGGAAGGATGCGATGAAGCGCAAGGCTACCTTCTCGGCCGCCCGGCCGCTCTCGAGCACATTCTAGCAAGCGGGCAGATCGCGATCATGGACCGGAGCGCCCGTGCAAGCCTCGTGCCGGCTTCCCCTGCGGAGAAGATCGCGGCCGGGCGTGAGGAGAGCAAGCAGCTAGCCGACGCCGGCTCCCTCGCCGAACGCGGCTGGAGCATACGCCGAAGGTAGTGGCGCGATCCGCTAACCCGTCTCGTTGCCGCCGACCGGAAGACCTCGGAAATGCTCCATCGTTTCGTCCAGCTGCACCCACTCGTGCTTCGATTGCTCGAATACCGACATCGCCGGTGGCACGAAAACCGGGTCAGCGAAGCAACCCACCGCTACCCCGACAATGGATGGCGAAGCGTCGGCCTTCCAATAGACGGTCGAGCCGCACGCCGGGCAAAAATGCATCCGGACCTTACGGCCGCTATCGGCAGTGCGAATGAATTCGGTTGATGTTCCGGATATTTCGACACAGTCGATCGCGTAGAACGCGTTCGCGCTGAATGCCGCACCGGTTCTGCGCTGGCAGGCAAAGCAGTGGCACAGCGCTGTCAATTGCGGCGGTTCTCTGAATGTCAGTCTGAGTGCGCCGCAGGCGCATTGGGCATTGGTCATGGAAACTCCTCCCGCTGCTTGCGGTTAGATTCGATGAATTGAAGAGGGAAGAAACGCAGGCGCGACAGCAATTCATGCTGTTGGCGATGCAAAAGGGCGAGGCCTGGATACGGCTTCAGGCCCGTCGAAAGATCGAGATAGCGCGCGAACCGCCGAAGTCCAGAGGAAGACCTCGTCTGCCTGCTATTCGCGGTTCCATTTCCTACGAGCGAGGATCAAGATGCCTCTTTCATGGCAGTCCGCAGAACATCGTTGATCCGGTCCTGCCAGCCCGGTCCGTCCGCCTGAAAATGGGCGAGCACGTCGCTATCGATTTTCAGCGAAATCAGCTCCTTGGCGTTCGGGATGGGAGGCCTTTCGACGGCTGGCGCGGCCGCCTTCTTCGCAGGCTTGAACAGGGCCTCGGCGGCATCCTTGGGGTTGGCGTGTCTTCGTGGTGTCGTTGCCATCATCGATTCCTTCGTCGTTGTCCGGTTGTGCTCCTTTCCGGGCGGTCTGTCGAGCAATGCTGTTCAGCGGCCGGGTTTTTGACGCGAGGAACACGCGGACACTCAGGATCTACCTTGGGAAACGACGAAGGCGCCCCCGCCGGCAAGCGGAGGCGCCTCAAGGTCCAGATATCGATCAGTTCGCCTTGTAGTCCGTCCAGGCGCCGTCACGCACGGTCTTCAACTCGATGGCGACCGGCGTCTCGGTCTGGCCATTGGCGTCGAACGTGATCGTGCCGGTGGCGCCCTCATGCTTAATCTTGCGGATGGCGGCCGAAAGCGCCGGCTTGTCGTCCTTGCCGACCTCATTGATCGCCTGGATCAGCACGTTCGTCGCGTCGAAGGCATATTTCGTGTAGGGGCTGGCGGCTTCCGCAAAGCCCCGCGCCGCATAGTCGGCATCGAGCTTCTTCAGGTTGTCGGTGACGGCCGCGGCCGGATAGGAGACGATGGCGGCCTGCGCGGCATCGCCGGCAACGGCGATGAATTCCGGATCGTACATGCCCGATGTGCCGAGCATCGGCTTGTCGAGGCCGACTTCCTTCATCTGCTTGGCCAGGATGCCGGCTTCCGTGATGACGCCGCCGAAATAGATCGCGTCGATGTTCTTCGATTTCAGCGCCGTCAGGATGGTGCGGAAATCCGTCGAGCCGACCGGCAGGAGATCGGTCGAGACGATCTCGCCGCCCGCTTCCGGCACGAAGGCGCTGACGGCGTCGGCATTCGCCTTGCCGAAATCGGACGTGTCGGCGACGATCGCGATGCGCTTGGCGCCGAGCGTCTTGACCGCCCATTCGGACAGCGGCTTGTTCTCGGTCAGCAGCGTCGGCGTGACGCGGGTCACTTCCGGCAGGTTCTGCTGGGTGATGGCGGGCGAGATCGCACCCCAGACGACCAGCGGCGTCTGGAAGCGGGCGAAGACCGGCATGGTGGCGAGCGCCACCGGAGAATTCCAATGGCCCGTCGCGGCCGCCACCTCGGGATCGTTGACGAGCTTCATCGCGGCCGAAACGCCGGTCTGCGGATCGGACGCGTCGTCCAGCACCACGCCCTCGAATTCATAGGCGCCGTCGGCCTTCGCATTGGCCTGTTCGATGGCGAGCAGGAAGCCGTTCTTGGCGCCGAGGCCCTGCTGCGCATTGCCGCCCGAGAGTGGGCCGAGGAAGCCGAGCTTCACCTTCGTCTTGTCGGCGTGGGCCGGAGCCACGAAGGCGAGCGTGGAAAGCAGGAGCCCCGCCAGTACCGCGCGGCGGCTAATCGTCGAATATGCCATCAAATCCTCTCCCATGATGAGCTCCCGCGCGGACGGCGCAGGACTTAGTTCCCGATATAATTTATTGATTTCGCTTGGCGAAATCTCTTTCGCACGTTCGCGTTGTCGTTCTTTTGGAAGGGACCTTAGCGTCGGGCGGACAAATCCTTAAAGTCGTTTTTGCTGAGCCTGTGCTTCGGAAAAAGCTATGCCGGATTTGCGTCTTTTCAATTTACGCCCCGGCTTCGTTCTTGCATCCTCCGCCGCAAAACAGGGAACAGTTTTCAAACCGGGAGAGGTCGCTATGGATAGCCTTCTCGTCCAGTACCTCATGAATTGGATGGTACTGGGCAGCATCTACACGTTGGTCGCCATCGGCTTCAGCCTGCTCTTCGGCCTGCTCAATGTGATCCACTTTTCCCATGGGGACGTCTCCATGGTCGCGCCCTTCGTGGGGCTGGCGGCGCTCCAGGCGCTGCTCGGCACGCTTGGCGGCCCCGGCGCCATGGCGGTGGCGCTGGTGCTCGCCATCCTTGCCACCGGCCTTGTCGGCATCGGCGCGGACAGGCTGGTGATCCGCCGCTTCCGCCGCTCGCCGGCCATGATGGCGCTGGTGGCGACCGTCGCGCTTGGCACGGTGGTGCGGGAGCTGATCCGGGCGATCTATCCGCAAGGGTCCAACCCCAAAGCGTTTCCGGCGATCGTCGAGGGCACCCTGTCCCTCGGCGCTGCCCAATTCTCCTTGCAGCCGGTCCTCATCATCGTCACCTCGGTTTGCGTCGTCGTGCTGATGTATGTGCTGTTGCAGAAAACCCCGATCGGCACCCGCATCCGGGCCGTCGCGGAAGACCGCGAGACGGCGCGGCTGATGGGCATCTTTCCCGAACGCGTCTTCGCCTTCACCTTCTTCCTCGCCTCGGCGGTGGGCGCGCTCGGCGCGCTGTTCTTCGCCAGCCATGCCGGCGTCGTGCGCTTCGATTTCGGCGTCCAGCTCGGCCTCATCGGCTTTTCCGCGGCCGTCATCGGCGGGCTCGGCTCGATGAGCGGGGCGATCCTCGGTTCGCTCGCCATTGCCGGCATCGAGGCCCTCGTGCAGGCCAACATGGCGGACGGCGCCTCCTACCGGCTCGTCTTCGTTTTCCTGCTGGTGATCCTGATGCTCTGCGTGCGCCCTTCCGGGCTGCTCGGCAAACCCGTCGTCGAAAAGGTCTAGGCGCATGTCCACCCCTGCCATCCCTTCGGCGGCCAGCCCCGCCTTGCCGCCCGCGCTGATCGTCATCCTTGCCGAGATCGTCGGCGCCGCCCTGCTCTGGGCGCTGCTGACGGCAGAATCGACACCCCTCGTGCTCGCCCTTTTCGCGATCATGGGCGGCGCCTTCGCCCTGATCCAGGTGCGCCCCGCCATCGAGGAGACGATCGTTTCCGCCTTCCGCTCCGCCCGTCAGGTCGCCACCGTGCTCGGCATCGCGATCGTGCTCATCTATCCGTTCTTCCTCGGCGCCAATACCTATGCGCTGCATCTGGTCATCGTGGCATTGCTTTACTCGGTCTTGGCGCTGGCGCTGAATTTCCAGCTCGGCTCCGCCAACATCCCGAATTTCGCGACCGGCGCCACCTACGGCATCGGCGCCTATACGTCCGCTCTGCTTGCCATCAATTTCGGCCTGTCGCTCTGGGCGACGCTGCCGGCTGCCGCCCTCGTCGCCACGGCCTTCGGCTTCCTGCTCGGCATCCCGTCGATGCGGGCGCGTGACAGCTACCTCGCGCTCGTCACCATCGCCTTCGGCATCGTCATCCACCAGATGCTGAACAATCTGAGCTGGACCGGCGGTCCGAACGGCCTCGTCGGCATTCCCGCGCCCAGCCTCCTCGGGCATTCCTTCATGCAGCCGATCGTCGTTCTCGGCTTCCGCCTGCCCTCGCAGGCGAACTTCTACTACCTTGCCGTCTCGCTGCTCGGCCTTGCCATCCTCTCGGCCAAACGCCTGCACGAAAGCCGCATCGGCCTTGCCTGGAACGCCATCCGCGCCGACGAGCTCGCGGCGCGCTGCCAGGGCATAAACGTCGCCTGGTACAAGATCCTCGCCTTCGCCGTGGATGCCTTCCTCGCCGCCTTCGCCGGCACGATCTACGCCTTCTACGTCTCCTATATCTCGCCGGACAATTTCACCTTCCTCGTGTCGGTGACGATCATGACGATGGTCATCGTCGGCGGCATGGACAACACGTTCGGGGTGATCGTCGGCGCCTTCCTGCTGACCCTCCTGCCGGAAAAGCTGCGCATCTTCTCCGACTACCGCCTGCTTTTCGTCTCGGTCGTCGTGATCCTCTTCCTGGTGCTGAGGCCCAAGGGCCTCTTCCCGCAGCGCCCGCGCCACTATGGAGCCCATTCATGACAGAGCCGCTGCTTTCGCTGCGTGGCCTCGGCATCCGTTTCGGCGGCCTGGTCGCCGTCGACGACGTGAATTTGGACCTGCCGCCCTCGCATATCACCTGCGTCATCGGGCCGAACGGCGCGGGAAAATCCACGCTCTTCAACCTGATCACCGGCATCTACAAGCCGTCCGCGGGCACCGTCGCGCTTGATGGCGAAGACATTACCGGCCTTCCCGCCCATCAGGTGGCGGCCAAGGGCATCGCCCGCACCTTCCAGTCCTCGCGGCTCTTCGAGGACCTGCCGATCCTCGACAACGTGATGATCGGCATGCACGCGCGCACCAGGACCGGTGTCCTGACCGCGCTTCTCACCCCCGGCCGCGCCCGCCGCGAGCTTGCCGGCTGCGCCGAAGAAGCCGGCCGCATCCTCAAGAGCTTGTCGGAGGCGCTTTTCGCCCGCCGCTATGAGCCGGCCGGCATTCTGCCGCAGGCCGACCGGCGACGGCTGGAAATCGCCCGCGCGCTCGCCTCGAAGCCGAAACTCATCCTGCTCGATGAACCGTCGTCCGGCATGGACGACCGCGACACGGCTGACCTGATGGCGGATATCCGCCGCGTGATGGCGGAGAATCCCGGCCTCTCCTTCCTGATCATCGAGCACGACATGCGGCTGGTGGCCGAGCTCCCGCAGGACGTGGTCGTCATCGACTACGGCAAGAAGATCGCACACGGAAAGTTCGCCGACGTGCGGCTGCTGCCGCGCGTGCAGCAGGCCTATCTCGGGCAGAAGGCGGTGGAAGATGCTTGAACTGGCCAATGTCAGCACCTCCTACGGGCAGGTCTCCATGCTGCGCGGCGTCTCGCTTTCCGTGAAGAAAGGCGAACTCGTCTGCCTGCTCGGGCCCAACGGCGCGGGAAAATCGACGACCTTCAAGGCGCTCTCCGGCCTCCTGCCGCTCAATGGTGGCGCGGTCCGCATGGTGGGCGCGGACGTCATGCGAACCGGCACGGAGAATCTCGGCGCGCTCGGTGTCGGCTTCGTGCCGGAAGGACGAAAACTGTTTCCCTCGCTCACCGTGCGGGAGAACCTGAAGCTCGGCTACGACGCCTCCGGCTGCAAGACGCCGTTCGAGGCGCGGCTGGAGGTGATCTACGATCTCTTCCCGCGCGTGAAGGAGCGCATCGGCCAGCAGGCGCGCACCATGTCGGGCGGCGAGCAGGCCATGGTGGCGCTCGCCCGCGCGCTGATCGGCGATCCTGAACTGCTGGTCATGGACGAGCCTTCGCTCGGCCTGTCGCCGAAGCTGATCGACGAATACTTCGAGACGGTGGCGCGCATCCACGCCGAGGGACGAACGGTGCTGCTGATCGAGCAGAACGCGGAAAAGGCGCTGTCGATCGCAGACCGCGGCTATCTGCTGGTACGCGGGCAAATCGCCGTGGAAGGGTCTCGCGACCAGATGCTGGCGGACGACACGATCAAGCACATGTATTTGTAAGGCGCTGTTGCTACTGGTTGCGGATCCGGCCGTCCACGAGGTCGAGCACGGCATTGGCCGCGTCTAACACGTTCGTGCCGGGGCCGAAGACGGCGGCGACGCCGTTTTCCAGCAGGAAGTCGTAGTCCTGGCGGGGAATGACGCCACCGACGACGACCACGGTGTTTTCGGCGCCGCGCTCGCGCAGCGCGGCGATCAGTGCCGGGGCCAGCGTCTTGTGGCCGGCGGCAAGCGAAGACATGCCGACAACCTGCACCTTTTGCGCGACGGCGAGGTCGGCGGCTTCCTCCGGCGTCTGGAAAAGCGGGCCGACCAGAACGTCGAAGCCGAGGTCGCCGAAGGCGGAAGCAATGACTTTGGCGCCGCGGTCGTGGCCGTCCTGGCCGAGCTTGGCCACCATGATCTTCGGCTTTGCCGCGCGCCCGGCGATGCGGCTCGAGAGGGTCCTGTATTCCGGGTCGTCGCCATAGGCCGGGCCGTAGATGTCGCCGACGACTTCGGGCACGGCGGCGTGATCGCCGAAGGCGCGGCGCATGGCGTCGGAAATCTCGCCGACGGTAGCGCGTGCCCGCGCCGCCGCGACGGCGGCTTCGAGGAGGTTGCCTTCGCCGGTCCTGGCGACCGCTTCGAGAGCGTCGAGGGTTTCGGCTACATTCACCGCACTGCGCCGGTGGCGGATATCTTCCAGCCTCTTGATCTGCGCGGCGCGCACGGCGGCGTTGTCGATATCCAGAATATCGATCGGCTGCTCGTCCTCGAGGCGGTAGCGATTGACGCCGACGATCACCTCGTCGCCGCGGTCGACGGCGGCTTGCCGGCGGGTCGCGGCCTCCTCGATCAGGCGCTTCGGCAGGCCCTCGATGACGGCCTTCGTCATGCCGCCCATCGCCTCGACCTCCTCGATGAGCGCCCAGGCCTTTTCGGCGAGCTCATGGGTGAGGCTTTCGACGTAGTAGGAGCCCGCGAGCGGATCGACCACCTTGGTCACGCCCGTCTCGTGCTGGAGGATGAGCTGGGTATTACGAGCGATGCGGGCGGAGAACTCCGTCGGCAGCGCGATCGCCTCGTCGAAGGAATTGGTGTGCAGCGACTGCGTGCCGCCGAGGGCGGCAGACATCGCCTCGAAGGCGGTGCGCACGATGTTGTTGTAGGGGTCCTGCTCCTGCAGCGAGACGCCCGACGTCTGGCAATGCGTGCGCAGCATGCGCGAGGACGCCTTCTTCGGCTGGAACTCGCCCATGACGCGGTCCCAAAGCAGGCGCGCGGCACGCAGCTTCGCCGCCTCCATGAAGAAATTCATGCCGATGGCGAAGAAGAAGGAGAGACGGCCGGCGAAATCGTCGACATCGAGGCCCTTTGCGATGGCGGCGCGCACATATTCGCGCCCGTCGGCGATGGTAAAGGCGAGTTCCTGCACCAGCGTCGCGCCGGCCTCCTGCATGTGATAGCCGGAGATCGAGATGGAATTGAACTTCGGCATTTCCCGCGCCGTATAGTCGATGATATCGGCAACGATGCGCATCGAGGGCTCGGGCGGGTAGATGTAGGTATTGCGGACCATAAATTCCTTGAGGACGTCGTTCTGGATGGTCCCGGACAGGGCGCCGCGCGGCACGCCCTGCTCCTCGCCGGCGACGATGAAATTGGCGAGGATGGGAATGACGGCGCCGTTCATGGTCATGGAGACGGAGACCTTCTCCAGCGGAATGCTGCCGAAGAGGATCTTCATGTCTTCCACGCTGTCGATGGCCACGCCCGCCTTGCCGACATCGCCGACGACGCGCGGATGGTCGCTGTCATAGCCGCGGTGGGTGGCGAGGTCGAAGGCGACGGAAACGCCCTGCTGGCCGGCGGCGAGCGCCTTGCGGTAGAAGGCGTTCGAGGCTTCGGCCGTCGAGAAGCCGGCATATTGGCGGATCGTCCAGGGGCGGCCGGCATACATGCTGGCGCGCGGGCCGCGCACGAAGGGGGCGAAGCCGGGCAGCGAGCCGAGATGGTCCGCGCCCGCAAGGTCTTCAGCCGTATAGAGGGGCTTGACCGCGATGCCTTCGGGCGTATTCCAGGTCAGCGTCTCCGGCGTGGCACGCAGTTCCTTTTCCGCCAGCGCTTCCCAATCTTTCAGGGTCTTGTCGGCCATCATTCGAACTCCAGGATCGTTTCGTCCACGGCAAGGCTCTGCCCGGTCTTGACGGCGACGCGCTTGACGACGGCACGGCGCTCCGCCCGCATCATGTTTTCCATCTTCATCGCCTCGATGGTGGCGAGCGCCTGGCCGGCCTCCACGATATCACCTTCCGCAACGAGAAGCGCGGTGACGACCCCCGGCATGGGGCAGAGCAGCAGCTTCGAAGTGTCGGGCGGCAGCTTCTTCGGCATCAGGCGGGCGAGCGCGGCGCCGCGGGGGGAGCGTACATGCGCGGTTACATCGATGCCGCGCCAGCGCAGGCGGATCGCAGGGCCGACAAGATCCACCTTCACGCCCATGCGTCTTCCCGCGACGGTGAAGACGGCGTGGCGGAGGCCGGGCACCCAGTCGCTGGCGATGCGCAACGCCTCGCCGTCGGCAAAGCGAACGGCAACGCCGGCTGGGCCGCTTTCCAGTGTCAGTGCATGATCCTCGCCGGCAAGGCTCGCGACCCATTCCGTGCCGACGATGCGGCGGTGGTTGCCGATCGTGCCGGAGATCTGCGCGGCGCGCGCCTGCACCGCCTGCTGCACGAAGGCGGCGACGGCGGCGAGTTGCCGGGCTGCCGCGCCATCCGGTGCGACCCCGTGGAAGCCATCGGGGAACTCCTCGGCGATGAAGGCGGTGGTGAGCCGGCCGGCGCGGAAGCGTTCGCTGCCCATGACGGCGGAAAGGAACGGCAGGTTGTGGCCGATGCCCTCCACCTCGAAATCGTCGAGCGCGGTCGCCATGGCATCGATGGCGTCGAGCCGGGTCGGGGCCCAGGTGCAGAGCTTTGCGACCATCGGGTCGTAATACATCGAGATTTCGCCGCCCTCGAAGACGCCGGTGTCGTTGCGCACCACGCTGCCGTCGGCCTGCGCACCTTCGGCCGGCGGGCGATAGCGCGTGAGGCGGCCGATGGAGGGCAGGAAGTTGCGGTAGGGATCTTCGGCATAGAGCCGGCTTTCGATGGCCCAGCCGTTCAGCTTGACGTCGTTCTGGCCGAAGGACAGCTTTTCGCCGGCGGCGACGCGGATCATCTGCTCCACGAGGTCGATGCCGGTGATCAGCTCCGTCACCGGATGCTCCACCTGCAGGCGGGTGTTCATCTCGAGGAAGTAGAAGTTGCGGTTGCCGTCGACGATGAATTCCACGGTTCCGGCGGAGTGGTAGCCGACGGCCTTGGCCAGCGCCACCGCCTGTTCGCCCATGGCCTTGCGGGTCTCGGGGTCGAGGAAGGGCGAAGGGGCTTCTTCCACGACCTTCTGGTTTCGCCGCTGAATGGAGCATTCCCGCTCGCCGAGATAGAGCGTGGTGCCGTGCTGGTCGCCGAGCACCTGGATCTCGATATGGCGCGGCTGCGTCACGAATTTTTCAATGAAGATGCGATCGTCGCCAAATGAGCTCTTCGCCTCGTTCTTGGAGGCCTGGAAGCCCTCGCGTGCCTCCGCATCGCTCCAGGCAATGCGCATGCCCTTGCCCCCTCCCCCGGCGGACGCCTTGATCATGACCGGGTAGCCGATGCTGGAAGCAATGCGCACCGCCTCGTCCGCATCCTCGATCAGGCCCATATGGCCGGGCACCGTGCTGACGCCCGCTTCGGCGGCGAGTTTCTTGGAGGTAATCTTGTCGCCCATCGCCTGTATGGCGCCGACCGGCGGGCCGATGAAGGCGACGCCTTCCCTTTCCAGCGCCTCGGCGAAGGCGGCGTTTTCCGACAGAAAGCCGTAGCCGGGATGTACGGCGTCCGCGCCGGTCTTGCGGATGGCCTCGATGATCTTCTCGATGACAATGTAGGACTGGGACGACGGCGCGGGACCGATATGCACCGCCTCGTCGGCCATCGATACATGCAGCGCGCCGCGGTCGGCATCAGAGTAGACGGCGACGGTGGGAATGCCGAGCCTGCGGGCGGTCTTGATGACCCGGCAGGCGATTTCGCCGCGATTGGCGATGAGGATCTTCTTGAACATCAGGTGTCTTCCAGTCCCGGTCACTTCAATCTTTGTATTTCTTTTCATAGGGCATCAGCAGGATGGCCGATGCCGTGGCCGCGCCCCCGAACAGCGCGGCGAAGGGCACGACAAGCAGCAGCACGGGCATGATCGGATTTTCCGCCCGGGCGATGCGCGTACCGATACCGCCGATATCGAGGAGGATCACGGCGGCGACAGTCGCGGCGCCGATCAGTCCGCCGATGAGCGCATGCAGCATCATGTAGCGCAGCATGCGCCAATGGTCCTTGCGCGCCTCCTCCGGCGTCAATTCCGGCTTTTCGTGCCTCCCCATCGGACCGTCCTAAAGCGGTATCGTGTCGTGTTTCCTCCAGCGCGTCTCCACCTGCTTGCCGCGCAGCGAGGCAAAGGCGCGGGCGATGCGGCGGCGCGAGGAGTGCGGCATGATCACCTCGTCGATGAAACCGCGCTCGGCCGCCACGAAGGGGTTGGCGAAGCGCTCCTCGTACTCCTTCGTGCGCGCCGCGATCTTCTCGGCGTCGCCGAGTTCCGAGCGGTAGAGGATTTCCGTTGCGCCCTTGGCGCCCATCACGGCGATCTCGGCGGTCGGCCAGGCATAGTTGATGTCGGCGCCGATATGCTTGGAGGCCATCACGTCATAGGCGCCGCCATAGGCCTTTCGCGTGATCAGCGTCACCATCGGTACGGTCGCCTGGCTATAGGCGAAGAGCAGTTTCGCGCCGTGCTTGATGACGCCGCCATATTCCTGCGCGGTACCCGGCAGGAAACCCGGCACGTCGACCAGCGTCAGGATCGGGATGGAGAAGGCATCGCAGAAGCGCACGAAGCGGGCGGCCTTGCGCGAAGCGTCGATGTCGAGGCAGCCGGCCAGCACCATCGGCTGGTTGGCGACGACGCCCACCGTCTCGCCCTCGATGCGCACGAAGCCGGTGACGATGTTCCGCGCGAAGGCTTCCTGAATCTCGAAGAAATCGCCTTCGTCGGCGACCGCCGTGATCAGCTCCTTCATGTCGTAGGGCTTGTTGGAGCTGTCGGGAATGAGCGTGTCGAGCCGGGCTTCCAGCCGCGCCGGATCGTCGTGGAACGGGCGCTGCGGCGGCTTCTGGCGGTTGTTGAGCGGCAGGAAATCGAAAAGGGCGCGCACCTGCTCCAGCGCCTCAATGTCATTCTCATAGGCGCCGTCGGCGACGGAGGATTTCTGCGAATGGGTGCGCGCGCCACCGAGTTCCTCGGCAGTGACGATCTCGTTGGTGACGGTCTTCACCACGTCGGGGCCGGTCACGAACATGTAGGAACTGTCGCGCACCATGAAGATGAAATCCGTCATGGCCGGCGAATAGACCGCCCCGCCCGCGCAGGGGCCCATGATGACCGAAATCTGCGGCACGACGCCGGAGGCTTCGGCATTGCGCCTGAACACCTCCGCATAGCCGGCGAGCGAATCCACGCCTTCCTGAATGCGCGCGCCGCCCGAGTCGTTGAGGCCGATGACCGGCGCGCCGTTGCGCACGGCCATGTCCATGATCTTGCAGATCTTCTGGGCATGAGTTTCGGAAAGCGAGCCGCCGAGAACCGTGAAATCCTGCGAAAAGACGTAGACCTGCCGGCCGTTGATCGTGCCCCAACCGGTGACGACGCCATCGCCCGCCACCTTTTGGCTCTCCATGCCGAATTCCGTCGCCCGATGGGTGACGTACATGTCGTATTCCTCGAAGGAGCCCTCGTCGAGGAGCACGTCGAGGCGTTCGCGCGCGGTCAGCTTGCCCTTGGCATGCTGGGCATCGATACGGCGCTGGCCGCCGCCAAGCCGCGCCGCTTCCCGGCGGGCTTCAAGTTGGTCGAGAATTGCGTGCATGGTATCCGTCCGTTGCTGACCAGCCGGGGTGCTTACAGTCCCGGGGATTGATCCTGCTTAATGCCGACATCGTTGAAAATGAACGCTTGATCGCGTGGACATGCAAGCATTAAACTTTTTGCAAATTCAATTTGCAAAGTTGCAAACATGGCTACAGGCAAACTCTATATCGGTCGACGGGTGCGGGACCTGCGCCAGGCGAACCGCGCAACGCAGGCGCAGTTCGCCGAGCGCCTCGGCATCTCCGCCTCCTATCTCAACCAGATCGAGAACAACCAGCGCCCGGTTTCCGCCGGCGTGCTGCTGGCGCTCGCGGAAAAATTCCGCATCGACCTTGCCGATCTCTCCGGTGGCGAAGACGACCGGCTGGTCTCGGCCCTTTCGGAAACGCTGACGGATTCGCTTTTCGACGGCTATACGCCGAGCCTCCAGGAGTTGAAGCTCGTCACCCAGAACGCGCCGGGTTTTGCCCACGCGCTCATTGCCGCCCATCGCGCCTACCGCCATAATTCCGAACAGCTCGCCGGCATCAACGATACGCTGGGCCGTAGTCACGCCGCTATCGAGACGACGCCTTACGAGGAGGTGCGCGACTTCTTTCATTTCGTCGACAATTATGTCGGCGATCTTGACCTCCCCGCCGAGCGGTTGGCGGGAGAGATCGGTATTGGCGAGGTCGATCCCGGTCCGTTGCTGACCGGCTATCTCGAACGGCACCATGGGGTGCGGATCGTGCGTGCGGCACACAACGACGATCTCGTGCGCGCCTATGACCCCGATGCCCGCCTTCTGACGTTGAATTCATACCTGCCGGCGCCGACCCGGCTTTTCCAGATCGCGTTGCAGATCGCCCAGCTCCATGCGGGCTCCATCGTCGAGCGCGTCGCTGCCGGCGCCGGTTTTCGGACAGCGGAAGCATACGAGATCTGTCGCATCGGTCTGCACAATTACTTCGCCGGCGCGCTTCTCCTGCCCTACCGCAAGTTCATGGCGGCGGCACAGGAGGTGCGGCACGATCTCGATCTGCTCGCGGCCCGCTTCGGCGCGAGCCTCGAACAGGTCTGCCATCGCCTCTCGACCTTACAAAGACCGGGGCAGAAGGGCGTTCCCATCTTTTTCGCGCGCATCGACCGGGCGGGCAACATCACCAAACGCCACAGCGCCACGCGCCTGCAGTTCGCTCGTTTCGGCGCGGCCTGTCCGCTCTGGAACGGCCATCAGGCCTTTGAAAATCCCGGCCGGGTCGCCCGGCAGCTCGCGGAAACGCCGGATGGTGTGCGCTATCTCTGCCTGTCCATGCAGGTCTCACGCGGCGGGCGGGGCTTCCGCCAGCCGCAGCAGCACTATGCGCTGGCGCTCGGCTGCGAGGTCTCCCATGCCGAGAGTTTCGTCTATGCCGACGGTCTCGATCTCACCAATGCGGGGGCCTACGATCCGATCGGCATTTCCTGCCGGATCTGCGAGCGCACCCAATGCGCCAGCCGCGCCCTTCCCCCGCTCAAGGGCCGCCTCGTCGTGGAACACAATATCCGCCGAACGATCCCCTATCAGGTCATCCATGACCGTCTCGATCAGGCTCGTATTGCCGACGAGTAGGCCCCTCGCCCGTCTCCAAACGGCTCGCGCTTGCGAATCGCCTGGAGGGAGATTTCATCTGTGGGTATCCTCGTCGGGCAAGGCGGGGGCCGCGCGCGTGCACAACCTGTGAATCCGATGTGAACTCGCCTTCACCGAGCAGGATGCCTAAGCAATGGTTTTTAAATAGAAAAACATGCTTTAGAACTCTTCATGCGTTCGCGCTGCTAACCATGCGTTAACCAAAAAGCCCTTGCTCCATGGTGGGAATCAGGGCCTATTGCCAGTGGCGAAACTTTCTCCGTTTTTCGCAAAATACCGCCACTGGCAAAGAATGGGTTTTGAAATGGCGAAGACCGCCGCAAAAGATGCGCCTGTATTCGAGGGCCTCACCGCGTTGATGGAGCGTCATTCCGATGCCCTCTCCAGCCAGCTTCAAGCGCATCACCTCAAGGTCTTCCCGCCGACCGCCGAAAAGGGAATCCGCAAGTTCGGTCCGTCGGAAGCGTCCAGGTTGCTTGGCGTCGGCGAATCCTATCTCAGGCAGATCGTGACGGAAATGCCTGCGCTCAACGTTACCACGAGTCCCGGCGGCAGGCGCATCTTCTCCATCGAAGATATCCATGCCATTCGCAAGCACATGGACCAGGTCGGCCGCGGCAACCGCCGCTACCTGCCGCATCGCCGGGATGGCGAGCAGCTTCAGGTCATCTCGGTCATGAACTTCAAAGGCGGCTCCGGCAAAACCACCACGGCTGCGCACCTGGCGCAGTATCTGGCGATGCGCGGATACCGGGTCCTCGCCATCGACCTCGATCCGCAGGCAAGCCTTTCCGCGCTCTTCGGCAGCCAGCCGGAAACGGATGTCGGCCCGAACGAAACCCTCTATGGCGCCATCAGATACGACGACGAACAGGTGCCGATCGAGCAGGTTGTGCGCGGAACTTATATTCCGGACCTTCATCTGATCCCCGGCAATCTCGAACTGATGGAATTCGAGCACGACACGCCGCGTGCGCTGATGAAGCGCAAGGAGGGGGACACGCTGTTTTATGGCCGCATCAGCCAGGTCATCGAGGACATCGCGGACAATTATGACGTGGTCGTCATCGACTGCCCGCCGCAGCTCGGTTACCTCACACTTTCCGCGCTGACGGCCGCGACATCCATTCTGGTCACCGTCCACCCCCAGATGCTGGACGTGATGTCGATGAACCAGTTCCTCGCGATGACGTCGAACCTGCTGCGGGAAATCGAAAATGCCGGCGCCGAGTTCAAGTTCAACTGGATGCGCTACCTGATCACGCGCTTTGAGCCGAGCGACGGCCCGCAGAACCAGATGGTCGGCTATCTGCGATCGATCTTCGGCGAGAATGTGCTCAATTTCCCCATGCTGAAGACCACGGCAGTGTCCGATGCCGGCCTGACCAACCAGACCCTTTTCGAAGTCGAGCGCGGGCAATTCACGCGATCGACCTATGACCGGGCGCTGGAGGCGATGAACGCCGTAAACGACGAGATCGAATCCTTGATCAAGAAAGCCTGGGGTAGGACGACATGAGCCGCAAACACATCCTTGGCGTCTCGACGGACGTCCCCTCCCCTTCCCTTCCCGATGATCGCACGGCGAAGACCCGTTCGATGCCGCTTCTCGGTGTGGCGCGGAAGGAACGCGACCCCGCGACGAAGCTCACGGCGAATATCGGCAACGCCCTGCGAGAGCAGAACGAGCGTCTTGATCGTGCTGAAGAAATCGAGCGGCGCCTGTCGGAAGGCCAGGTCGTGATCGAATTGGACGCATCGACGATCGAACCGTCATTCGTTCAGGATCGCATGCAGGGCGAGATCGACGGTCTCCTCGCGTCGATCCGGGAACAGGGCCAGCAGGTTCCGATCCTTGTGCGGCCTCATCCGGTTCAATCCGGACGCTATCAGGTCGCCTTCGGCCATCGCCGGCTGCGGGCCCTGTCGCAACTGGGGCAGCCCGTAAAGGCGGTGGTCCGCGCGCTAACGGACGAGCAACTGGTCGTCGCGCAAGGGCAGGAGAACAACGAACGCGAAGACCTAACCTTCATCGAGAAGGCGCGCTTTGCCTATCGTCTCAACAAGCATTTTCCGCGGGAGATCGTCATCGCGGCGATGTCGATCGACAAGAGCAACCTGTCCAAGATGCTTCTGCTTGTCGATGCCCTCCCCTCGGACTTGATCGATGCCATCGGCGCGGCGCCGGGTATCGGCCGGCCGAACTGGCAGCAATTGGCCGAACTGCTCGAAAAGGCCCCTGCCCCATCGAGCGCCCTCCGTTTCGCCATGTCGGACGATGTGCAGGCATTGCCTTCCGCGGAGCGGTTCAAGGCGGTGATCGGCCATCTGAAGCCGGCTCGTGCCGCGCGTGCGCTTCCGGATGTCCTGTCGAGCCCTGAAGGAGACCGGCTTGCCCAGGTGAGCCAGAGCAAGACCAAACTGGAGATCGTGATCGACAAGAAGGCGACGCCGGACTTTGCGGCCTTCGTGCTCGAGCATGTGCCGGCGCTCTATCAAGCGTATCGCGACGGCAATCAACGCAAACAGGGAGAGTAACCAGCAAAAGAAAAGAGCCCCCACAACGTCGCCGTCGCGGAAGCCCTTTTGTCTCTGTAGCAAGAACAGAATCGCATTTCCTCGAATCCTCGTCAAGAGTCTTTGGCACCGTTTTGGTGAGTTCATTTCTTTTGCCTGCTGAAAGGTGAGGCAATGGAGACGGGAAATGTCACGACGCCCTTCGGGCGGCGGCCGATGACGCTTGCGCTGGTGCGACGCCAGACGGCGCTGGCGGATATCAGGGAAGGCAAGACTGCCGACAAGTGGAAGGTCTTTAGGGACGCTTCGGCGGCCATGGCGCTGCTCGGAATCCAGTCCAACAGCCTTGCTGTTCTCGATGCGCTGTTGAGCTTTTATCCAAGCAATGAATTGCGCCAGGACGCCCAGTTGATCGTCTTCCCGTCCAACACGCAGCTTGCGCTGCGTGCGCACGGAATGGCGGGCGCCACTTTGCGCCGGCATATAGCCATTCTCGTCGAGGCAGGCCTGATCGTACGAAAGGACAGCGCCAACGGCAAACGCTATGCACGAAAGGACGACGCCGGTCAGATCGAGAGCGCATTCGGTTTCGACTTGTCGCCGCTTCTCGCTAGGTCTGAGGAACTGGCCGCGATGGCCCAGCAGGTAATGGCCGATCGAGCCGCTTTCAGGAAGGCGAAGGAAAACCTGACGATTTGCCGCCGTGATGTGCGGAAACTCATCACAGCAGCGATGGAAGAGGGCGCGGACGGCGATTGGACCGCGGTCGAAGACATGTATATTTCTCTTGTGCGGGCCATCCCGCGGACACCGGCGCCGACCGACTTGGCAACTTCACTCGAGGGCATGCAAATGCTCCGCGAGGAAATCGTCAATAGACTGGAAACCCAAGGAAAATCTGAAAATATTAGCACCAATGATGCTCAATTCGAGCGCCACATACAGAATTCAAAACCCGACTCCACAATTGAATTTGAACCTCGCTCTGAAAGAGAGCAGGGCGCGAAGCCGAATAAAAACCAAACCCCCGGCGTTGAACGGCTAAAGGCGTTTCCGTTAGACTTGGTACTCAAGGCCTGCCCGTCGATTGGAGATTACGGTCCGGGCGGTTGTATCGGGAGCTGGCGCGATTTGATGTCCGCTTCCGTCGTGGCAAGATCCATGCTTGGCATAAGCCCTTCGGCCTATCAGGAGGCGTGCGAGGCGATGGGGCAGGAAAATGCGGCGGTTGCGGTTGCCTGTATTCTGGAGCGCGCGAACTTCATCAATTCCCCCGGAGGATATTTGCGAGACCTGACACGGCGGACGGAGCGCGGCGAATTCTCGCTCGGCCCGATGCTCATGGCCCTGTTCAAGGCCAACACGGCGGGACGCTTGAAGGTCGGATAGAATGGCCGCCACCCTGAAGGCGAGACGTGCCCGCAGCCATCTGAGATTCGGGGTGGTCACCTGACCACCGATGTAAGTTATTGAAAATATGGATGTTTTAAGGCACCTCTGCTGCAGCCGAATCGGTAGGCCTTACAGCACGTTTTCGGTGGTCAACTGACCACTGATCTAAACATCTGAAAAATAACGCTTTCTTTGAGGGCCGTGACGGAGGGCAGAGGAAGTCCGGTTATTTTTAGCGACGAGGCCGAACGGGTGGAACAGTCTTTCCATACGTTCGGCCTCGTGAAAGTGACCGTGACGGCGTCAAAAGATGTTCTCAATGGATAGCCCGAGCGCGAACGAGCCCGCATAGTGTGACTGCGGCCCCGGCTGCATCGGATGATAGCGCGCCCCCTGAATGTCGCGGAAGCACCGCTCAAGCCCGTTGCTTCGATAGAACGCCGCACCACCTGCGACCTCCATGGCAAGTTCCGTCACTTCGATTGAGTGGCGTGCGACGAGAGAACGGCCGATCATGACCTCGTTGATGGTTTCGGCAGACGGTTCGTTTCGGCCAACCACCTCCAGCATCCAGCGATGGGCGATCTGCGCAGCTCTCAGCGACGTCTCCATGCGCCCGACCAGCCCGATCACATGGTCGCTGGCGGATTTGCCACGGACCATCTCAACGGCAATGTCGCGAGCGCTCTCCGCGACACCAAGATAGACAGCGTAGATCAGCGGAAAGGCGATGGTGCCGATGATTTGAAAGACGGGGTGCCATTGCCCCGCAGTCCTGGAAAATGCAACGCTTCCATCCGGCACGAAGAGGTTTTCGATCATGACGTCGTTCGAGCCGGTTCCCCGCATGCCGAGGGTTCGCCAGGTATCCTCGATCGAAACCTCCGGCGATGCCATGGGAACGCCGAAATGAAGGACCGAGCGTGCCCCGCTCTCGTCTTCGAGGACGGCGCCGGTCATCAGGACGTTGCCTGCCGCTGCGCCTGATGTGAAACGCTTGCGTGCGGTGATCCGATATCCGCCGTCGACTTTCGTGGCTGTCCCGGATCCGCCGATCCAGTCCGATCCGCCGCTCGAGAGCAAGATGATTTGCTCCGACGCGACACGCCTCAGCAGCGGCTCAACCGCGGTCACTTTCTGGTTTCGCCAGCGCCAGGCGGGGATCGCGACCTGGTGGGTGTGCATGGAAAAGGCGAGTGCTGTGGAACCGCAGACCCGCGCGATGGATTTGAGCATCTCGCAAAGTTCCGGCACCTCCGCGCCCAGTCCGCCCAGTTCGGTGGGAACGCCCGCTCGTACGAGGCCGGTATCCTTGAGCAGCGCGTAGTTCGCGCCGACGAAGGTGTCGCTCTCGTCGATCGACCCAGCGCGTTGGGCCAGGATCGGCAGGATTGAATTGGTCAGCTCGACGATCGATGGACCGTCGCCAGGATTTTGCGTTGTTTCTGCAAGCTCGAGCATGTCAATGCCTCCTCTCTGATGAGGATGGAAACTGTGCGCGCCTTTCGCAAATCCGGCTAGTACACGAACTGTACTGCAAGCTGCGGGGGCAGGGGCGATTGGCGGAATGGCCGCTTTGTCGTATCTTGGTCGATCCAGACCTTTGGAGGTCCCTATGGGAGAGCGCGACGGCTATGGGCAGTTCTGCCCCGTCTCGATGGCGTCGGAAGTCCTATGCTCGCGTTGGACGACTCTCGTCGTCCGCGAGTTCCTGTGCGGATCGACGCGTTTCAACGAATTGCGCCGCGGTTTGCCGAAAATGTCGCCAGCTCTTCTGTCCAAGCGCCTGAAAGAACTGGAACAGTCGGGCATCATCGCGACGAGGAGCGTAAACGGCATAACCGACTACCAACTGACGTCAGCGGGCGAAGAACTGAGGCCGCTGATCATCGGCCTTGGAAACTGGGCGCAACGGTGGATGGAGTCGCGCCTCTCCCTGAAGAACCTCGACCCTTCCCTGCTCATGTGGGACATGCGGCGCAACCTCGATACGCGAAGGCTTCCGCCGCGTCGTTGTACGATACAGTTTCTGTACCCGGAGCTTTCGGCCAAGCAGAAGTGCTGGTGGATCGTTATCGAGAACGGAAAAGTCGATCTGTGCAACTTCGATCCAGGTTATGACGTCGACCTTCTTGTCGAGGCCGCGCTTCGCTCGATGACCGCAATCTGGATGGGTCTGTCGACCATACGTCAGGAAGTCGAGGCGGAGACGCTGAGGTTGGAAGGCGACAAGAGACTCGCGCGCGACATCCAGGAATGGCTCGGTCTGAGCGTCTTCGCCAAAACGCCTCGAATGACAGCCTAGATTCCCCAACTGTGGAGATCATGTCCGGTCGGGACCTGGACCAGGGCAATACTGGCAGCAGATGATCGGTGAGATTCCTTCGACATCCAGAAGATCAGGCCGGATCAACGGACGGATCGATTTGAAAAGGGATTGCGCGAGAAGCGTCACCGATTTGCAGATCGATTTTTCGGACTGCTGAGGAAGCCATGCTGGCTTCTGGCGAGTCATAGATGCCGCGGCCCCGAAAAGGGCGGATATGTCGCTTGGGGCGGAATGATAGCGGCAACTGTTCAGGTAAACCGCGACCGGCGCAATCTCAAGGATTTTGAGATAACAGGATTAGAACCCGCGTCCCCGTGGGAGCTCTGAGACCTTACGTGGCTTCATTCATAAGCGCTTGGAAGGGGAGGGGGCAGTATTTCGAAGTCGCAGCATTCTTGTCGGGCCCAGCGGTGCGCGATTTGGCCAAGCGCTTGTCGCGGTCAGTTCCTGAAGACGATGCAGGCGCTTCCGCTCTTGCGGACTTCAAGGCACACGGCCTCGGCCTCCTTTCGGGTCGGCCGGCCAATGCGGGCCGTGTATCGCAGCCTTGTCCCGAAAGCGGGGTTGCGTTCCTTTTGGATCAGCGGTTTTTCCTTGTTCAGCGGTGCAGGCAGGGAGCGGACGGTCGACAGAAAGAGTCTGACTGCCACCCGCTTCTGGAAATGTCCCGCCAGTTGCGCGCCCCAGGGTGCCCATGCGCCTTCCACTTCGAATTCCGGGGCCTTGAGGCGTCGCGTGTCGGCAAGCGCGATGCAGGCGTCTTCGAAAGACTTCTGCTCGTCTAAGCGCAGATCAACGGTTGCAGGCGGGTTATCGCGCCAGTCCTCGGCCGCATGAGCCGTGATATCAAGGACGTAGTTGCGGGTCTCTTGCGGCAGACTTCCGGTTTTCAGGAACGCCCGCAGCCCGCCTTCGCCGGCATTGTAGGCGGCGGCGGCGAGACCGATATTGCCGAAGCGATCACGTAGGTCATCGAGATATTCCGCAGATTTCTTCAGTGCTTCCAAAGCGTCGAAACTGTTCGCCAGGCCGCGCAGTCTTGCGGTGGAGGGAATGAACTGGGCTATTCCTTCAGCCCCCTTCGGGCTGACCGCATCTGGACGGAACCGGCTTTCCGTCCAGATCAGCCGGGCAAAGAAATCTGGCGGTAGATCGTTCTCGCCGGCGAAATGGGCAAGCGCCGTGCATATGTCGCGATTGAAGCTGCCCGCGCGGACGCAGAGCGTTCCGGTGCTGGTGGCCAATGAGTAAGTACAGGGCGGCGCACGCCATTCAATCTGGGCAAACGCGGCATCGGTCGATATGCCGACGATCAACCCTCCTGCAGCCAGCAAGGCAAGTCTTCTCCCGTACCATCTCCGCCGTGCGTGCCACATCTCTTCCTCATGTCATCGATGTGAAAGACGATAGGACTGTACCTCATTTTAAAGGGGGAGTTTTAATCCTCGTATCTCCACCTCAGGCCCGAGAGGGGAGGGGCGCCTACAGGCCGGCGACTTTCGTTAGGTTGACCCGGAAGCGATCACGCCGCCGCTGGTAGCGGCGGGTCATCTCGGCTGAGGCATGGCCAAGTTGCTTTTGTACATGGCGTTCATCGACCTCGGCGGAAGAGGCGAGACCGGCGCGCAGCGAATGCCGGGAAAATTTCTAGCCTCGCTTCTGCTCGGAAAGATTGCCCTGCACGCCGCCGCCAGCGCCGTCTTCTTGACGAGGCGTGCCACCCCCTGGTCGTTGAGACGCTCCAGCCCGATCGCCTTGCCCTCACCCGTGACGCGGCGAAAGAGCGGTCCCCTAGCGAGTCGCGCAAACCGAATCCAGGTTTCCAGCGCCGCAACGGGGCAGGTGAGTCGGACTATCCCCGGCCGATCTCCACCTCGCATCAGCCCGTCTTGCCGCGCAATTTCATCAGCACGCCATTGTCGAATAGCTCAATCCAACCGCGCGTCGCCCGTCTGGTCGCGACCGAGGTCGAGCCAGATGATTTCCGAGCGCCTGAGCCTGCCGGCGAAACCCACAAGCAGCATCGCGCAGTCCCGTGTGCCCCGCAGCGTCCCCATTTTGAGGGTTTCCAGCATCGCGATCAGTTCTTCCGGCAGGATAGCCTCCTTCTGCCAGGGCGGGACGGCGTGCTTGTTGCGGATTCCGACGAGCACGGTGGCGATTGCCCGGTCCTTGCGATCGTGTTTTTGCTCGCCGCGCTGGGCATCGTTCCAGCGGAGGGCGGCGCTCAATGGTCGAAAAGCTGTTCGGCTTGCCGCCACGGCGGCGTGCCAACAGCACTGCCGGATGCGCAGGCGGTGATATAGAGGCCGACGATCTGCGGATCCGGGGGGAGGGGCGAAAATTTGGAGTCGGACCAGGCGGAAACGTGCTTCCAGTTCGCTGCGTACGCCCGCCGAGTACTGGCCGACGACGCAGCCGCGACATAGCCACGGGCGCGCTCGGTGAGATATTGCAGGTGGGCAGGCCGGTCGGCGTTGGCCTCGGGAAGACAGGGAGGTCGGCCAACACCGCCACGGAAACAACAGTGAAAACCACCGTGCTGCGCGGCAGCGCAGAACGCTCCAGAGGGTGAATTTCGCTGTTTTCGTCGAGCCATCTCCTATATGAAGAGAATAATGAGCGGTAAGGCAATCTTATCCATCATTATGTAGGAGCGACATGCTGTGCGGTATATAATCAATAGTATGGCGTAAACCGCACAACCGGTGTAGGCTGACTGCCATGGATTCGCCCGTCATCGCACCCGTCGCCTCCCCGACGCCCGCCGCCACGCTGCCCGGCTGGGCCCTGCCACATGGTCGCGAGCCGGGCGATCTTTCAGCCGCCTTCGCCGCCGGCATCGCTTTGAAATCGCTGGACGATATCGTTCGTTCCGAGCCCGTTTGGGCCGGCTGCTGGCGCGCGCGCCACGCCCTCAAATGTGCCGCCGTCGCGGTCCGCCTGATGGGCCGCAGCGAGGACGAGCATGCATTGCGGGATGCGCTTTTGCTGACGACCGCCGGCGACGATCCCGGCCCGGCCGGCCGGGTGTTTTAGCCTACAAAAGGCTTTCCACCCGAAAACCCGCCTTCTCGACGAAGGCGGTGGCAGAGCTTGCCGACTTGTTGGGGCTCGTTTGGGACGATCGGCTGGCCGCGGCGGTCGACCATGCCGACGATGCACTGCAATCCGGCCGTCCAGCGCCGTTTGCGGCGGCGAATCTGGTGAGTTCTGTTCATGCCACGCGTCCGGATGCCGAACCGCTCGCCTGGATGCTGGCCGACATGCTGATCGCCGCGCTGCTGAAGTGGGATTTTGCCCTGCCGCTGCTGATGGCCGAGCGCTATGGGCCCGCCTTCAAGACGCTTGGGGGCAGGGGCCGCGTGCGCCCGGGCGAGCCTGCCTTTGCCCGGGCCGTCTGCCTCGCCCTTTTCGAGGCAACCGGTGCTGCCCTGCGCACCGCCGGCGACATCGCGCGGCGCGCCGAGACGCTGCGCGCCGCCGCGCCAAAGGTTCGCACGAAGGGCGCCGGCCTGGTCATTGCAAAACTGCTCGACGAGGATGCCGTGGCCGCGTCGGCCCCGGGTAGTCATTTGTCGCGCTGGGCGGCAACGCGGATGTTCGATCGTCTGGAAGGCTTTGGCGCCGTGCGCGAACTGTCCGGCCGCAGCGCGTTCAGGATTTATGGGTTGTGACATGAACGGATCCATCGCAGCCAAGGCACCACAGGGCAAAGGACGCACCAAGCAAGCGAACGCTGGAGATGAACATCTCTTTGATCGGGAACTGGTGGATCTGCCACCGGAGCTGCGCTGGCGCGAATGGATGCTGCGCGTCGAGGCGGTGATCTTTGCCGCGGCCGAGCCGGTCGGTCGGGAGACGCTGGCCCGTGTCCTCGGCAAGGACTGCAGCATCGACCTGCTGATCGACGACCTGCGCGCGGAATTGCGGGACCGGCCCTATGAGGTCGTCGTCGTCGCCGGCGGCTGGCAGTACCGAACGCGTTCGCGTTTCGCCGTTTCGATTAGGGCGTCGCAGGCCTCGACGCGGGGAGGGGCTCCGGCGCTGTCCGACTTCGAGGCCATGGTGCTGATGGCGATTGCGTATTTCCAGCCGATCACCCGCGGCGACCTGTCAAAAATCTTTGGCAAGGAGGTCAGCCGCGACACGATCGCCAGCCTGCGCAGCGCCGGCTTCCTCGCCTCCGGCCCGCGCAGCCCGACGCCGGGCGCGCCGTACACCTATGTCACCACGAAGCACTTTCTCGCCGCCTTCGGCTTGGAGACGCTGCGCGATCTGCCCGACATCGAGGCGCTCGAGGATGCCGGGATGCTCAGCCGGAAGGGTATGCAGGATGAAGCGCTAGATGCGGCTGAGGGCGAGGAGGAATAGATCTCTTCAGGCTCGTCGCGGCGTCGGGCAGACCGGGAGACCCATTCACGCTACCGGATGCTTGAAGTGCCGACGCAGGCTGGCAACCTATGCCATGTCTCCTTGACAAACAATGGGCCGTTTGGCGCAGTGATGCTATGAGCATCTATATCGATGAAAGCATCCACGCTAGGGCGAACTTTATTGTTCTGGCTGCTGTAGTGGCGAGCGAAGAACAAACCCAACAGGCTGAGAAAGCGTTGTCCTCCTGTGGTTTCGTCCCCTGTCAGGACGAGTTCAAAAGCAGCATGAAAATGGCCGGAAACCCCGGTGCGCAACAGCTGCGCGATCGTTTCCAAGAGATTATCGGAAAATGCCAGATCGCATTCGGTGTGTGCTCCGTTGATGAGCGGGATCACCTTATGTCACTGGCAGGGAGAATAATCGAAGCGATCACGCATCATGGATCGTATGCCGAACAGACCGTCTATCTTGATCAGGGCATGAAATCGAATTCGGTCAAGCTGCCTGACGGCTTTGCTGAAGATGGGCTGCGATTCAAAGTCCGTTATCGGTATCCAACTGGCCGATTGCTGCGCTCATTTCGTTTCATCCATCATTTTGGGAGAAATGGGTCTCTTCAAAAAAATGGTGCCAGCGAGCCGCGTTTATCCTGGTGATCCCGGCGAACTGGAGCTGGCATGGGAGCTTTGGGCCTCAATCCGATATGCACTGGCTGGGCCGGAACCAGCTGGCACGTTGGATGACTATGGGGATTACGAGCCGTTGAGGAAGCCTTTTGGCATGGTTTTTTCTGACGGCTGCGACGTGGCGGTTGCTCAGGCGGTTAGAAAGCGTCTGGGCAAGGTTTGGATAGGATGCATCCATTGACGGCAAATCTGCATGTTGAGTGTTTTGACGTAGGGGTTCAGTAGGACCGGCAAAATGGTCGCTTCAAACCATGGCTATCATCATGGCCGTCATGAGCAATCTTGCACACGCAGATCGGCATTAGACGGTTGCAAGGCTCTGGAAACATGCGGCTTCACTATGGCGGCGATTCGTCATCAGGAAGCCCCTGAAATTCGAAAGCGCAGCGCGCGCCTGTCGTGCGCCAGTGGGGATTCAGCTACGCAAGCATCTGCAGCCCGTGCTTTTGCACGAGCGAGAGGAGCTTGAGCGCTGGCCCGCTCGGGCGCTTGGCACCGGTTTCCCACTTTTGGACCGTCGATTGGCTCGTGTTCAGATAACGGGCAAAGACCGGCTGGCTGACATGGTTGTCCTCGCGGAGCGCCTTGATCTCACCAGGCGACAGTTCCTGCGGGATCACAAGGCAATCCTCATCGAAGGTCCGCATCGTTTCCTTGTCGATGGTCCCAGCCGCGAACATGCCTTCGACAGCGCTATGGATTGCCTCGAACGCATCGCTCTTGAACTTGCGTTTAGTTGCCATGATCAATCTCCAATAAGGCGCCGATCTTGAGTTCCGCTTCGAGGTCGGCTTTCGCCTTGCCTCGGTAGAGATCTGCGAGTTTCCGGAACGCCAGAAGCTCGTCGTCATCGATGTTCGCCCGATCCTTCTTGGCGAAGAGATAGGCGAACACCCAGAACTCCCCGGCCTTCGCCAAAACAATTGAACGATGCATGTTGTCGTTGAGGCGCTTCTTGAAGACGCCACCGCCGAGATCGTCGGCCTGTCCAAGGGCAACCTGAACGATTGCCTTCGACAACGCCTCGTCGGAGATGCGCGCCTTCTTTGCTGCCTTGGCAAACCACGCCGTTTTGAACACTCGTTCTGACATCGGTCTATATAGCACTAAGTGCTACATCCATCAATATTTTAATAGGAGAGCTATGGCGCCTCCCATACCTGATTCAGAATTCGGGCAGCAAGTGCGCCCTGTTTTGCGGCTTCGACATCCTCTAGTTTCGAATGTTCAATGCAGGCTCTATAAGAAGCCCTCAAGCGCGCGGCGTTACGCGCTCGCCAATGCGAGATAGGTGGCATGAAGCAGCAGTTCGACTTGTTCGGAACGGGGGAGGCGAGAGAGCCGGAAGTGAAGGCCCAATCTCCGTCCGCACACGATGTGCGAGGCCTCGCAGACGAAATCGAGATGGTCCGCCGGCTCGAAGAAACCGGCCGCTATCGCGTTCTGCGGAAACTGGAGGCCCGCGCCATCGCGGATGCGCCGCGGCCCGGCTTTCCGTTACAGGGCGTCGTCGTCGATACGGAGACCACCGGCCTCAACGCCCGCAAGGACGAAATCATCGAGATTGGTATCGTCGCGTTCAGTTTCGACGAGGCCGGAAACATCGGCGATGTCACCGGTGTCTATGGCGGACTGCAGCAGCCAAGTGCCGCCATTCCCGCCGACATCACGCGGCTGGGCGGCCTCGATCTCGGCGGCGTGCGCGGCTTCGATGCGCTGGCGCGGAAGATCGGCGACCATGCGAAGGCCAATCCGCAGGCTGCGGTGCTGCGCGCCACGGGTGCCGACCACGAGATATTGCCTGGCGGCGAGCGGATCACGCGGCATCATCTCGACCGCATCGTCGCCGACCGTCCCTTCGCCATGACCGCGGCGGAAGGCCATACGATGTGGGTCAACACGCGGGCCCTGGAGGCCGCCGGCCTGCTGCATGGCAGGGACCTTCCGCCCGGCAACGAAATCCTCATGGGCGCGGACGGGCTTGCCGGCGGCGAGCTGCGGGAATGGGGCGCCTTCGAGCCCGTGCTGGAACTGAGCGGTGAGCTGCGCCTGTCGCTCGGTCTCATCACCGGCGGCGAGCCGGCGCGTCCCCCGACGGAGGCCGAGCGCACGGCCGACAGGGAGATGACGAAACGGGGCCTTGCCTATTGCGCGAGCCAGGGCATCACCTCGCTGCACAACATGGACGGCAATCTCTATCAGCTCGAACTGCTGGCGGAGATCGAAGCCGAAGGCGCGCTCTCCGTGCGGGCCCAGATTCCCTTCCACTACAAGAATTTCATGACGCCCGATGTGCTGGAGAAGGCCTCCGTCATGGCCGAGCGCTACCGGTCCGAATGGTTGTCCTCGGGCATGGTGAAGGCCTTCATGGACGGCGTTCTGGATAGCTGGACCGCCTACATGCACGAACCCTATGCCGATCGCACCGATTGGCATGGCGAACCGCTGTTCACGCAGGAGCATTTCAACGCCTTCGCCGCCGAGGCCGACCGGCGCGGCCTGCAGATAGCGGTGCATGCCTGCGGTGACGGATCCGTGCGCTCCATCCTCGATGGCTACGAGCATGCGCGCCGAATGAACGGCCCGCGGGACAGCCGCCATCGCATCGAACATGTCGAAGTCATCCGCCCCGCCGATATCAGGCGGCTCGTCGACCTCGGCGTCATTGCCGCCATGCAGCCGCAGCATCCGCCGGGGGCGATGAACCTGCCGCTGGAACCGACGCTGTCACGCGTCGGCCGGGCACGCTGGCCCTATGCCTGGGCCTC
Organism: Shinella zoogloeoides; assembly: GCF_030733845.1. Lineage (NCBI taxonomy): Bacteria > Pseudomonadati > Pseudomonadota > Alphaproteobacteria > Hyphomicrobiales > Rhizobiaceae > Shinella > Shinella zoogloeoides. Next base: position 486,326 of record NZ_CP132313.1, on the reverse strand, counting down.
GCGCACCCTGCGTGAAGCTGGCGCCCACATCCCGTTCGCCTCTGACTGGCCCGTCTCGCCGATCTCGCCCCTCCTCGGCATCCAGGCCGCCATCCGCCGCAAACCCTTCGCACCGGGCTATCCCGACCAGAGCTGCACGCTGATGGAGGCACTCGCAGCCTATACGGTCGAGGGCGCCTATGCCCAATTCATGGAACACCGCAAGGGCCGCCTGAAATGCGGTTATCTCGCCGATATCGTCGTGCTTTCCAAAGATATCGGGGCGATGCAGGCGGATGTTCTGCAGGAAGCGGAGCCTGCGATCACGGTTTGTGGCGGCAAAGTCAGCTATCGCAGAGGCGCTTAGTCGGCCATTGGATCCGCGATTAGCATCTCGAGTCCTTGCGCATTCTGCAACAGCGGGGCCGCCAGTTCGCATCCCACTAAGAACTTCCAAAGAAACCTCGACTATGCAGTCCACGCTGATCGCTAAACTCGACGTGCGACAACCGCATTAAGCGAAACCCGTCCCGGTCCGCGCACCGCGATGACAGCAGGCAGGCGGCGCAGGTGTCGTGGGTCGGCCAGGCGGTGGGATGGACGAAGATCTCGATCACCGGCGTTGTTGCTAGAAGCGCAACGCGGACAATCGGCTGGCAAGGCGGCACCAGCAGGATCGGGAAAAGTGCTCGGCGAAGGCCGCGAGATGGGCGGCAAGTCAGGGATCGACGAGCGGTGTCGACGCGTGCCAGCGCTTATGACGAGGTCTTTACCACGTAATCGAGTTTTTCTTCCGCCAGGTCCGTGTCAAAGTGCTGCGATATGGAGGAAACCAATGACCATTACCCCAGTGAAATTCACGGTAAGGCATTCTGTTCTGGTCGAGGGACACAAAGTCGATGACGGGATCTACGTCGGACAGAAGATTTCGGACACTGAGATTGAGCGACTGCACCGCCGGGAACATTCCTTTTTTCTGCATATAGTCGAGCAGGTTCCTGAGAGGACGTCAAAGTTCGCAGAACGGTTCGACCTCGACGTTACCGCCCTTGTGTCCACTGGGGCGATCACAGTGAGTTAGGTGCGTGGCTCGTCGATAACGCGCCGTCATCGAAGATTGAGGTATGGGGGTGGCCTTCATAGACTCACAGCGCCATCTCGCCATATTTTCGCCGGCTCTCCCGAGATTGATCTTGAAACCGAAAACCCGTGGAAATACATCTTCGGTCGGTGCTCGATCCCGACACCACCCTTGTTGATCACCAACGTTTTCAGTGAGGTAGAGATGAACTCTAAGGTATTTGATAGACCCGTATATCTGAGGGAGCGCAGGGAGCTGATCCGAGAGATAACGTGCCTGGAAGACGCCATCGATTTTCTGGAAGAATGGCCTGAGAGAGATCGTGACATCGTTCACGACGCAGCATTGAAGACCTGCTACATGGCCTTCGACGGCCGTAAACCCGTAAAGATTGGACGCAATGCCATTCGCTCTTTTGGAGAGAAGAAGGGCATTCTGGTGAAAACACCCAGCGTCATGCCGTGGATGATCCGGTCGCGCTCCGGCGGCGGACGCCTGTCCGCGTAAGAGTTATTGCAGAAGGGAGAGGCTGCCGATGCAGCCTCTCTTGCTAACAGCCCCGTCATGCCGCTGCCGTATGCCGCGAGCGCTGTAAGTTAGCCGGCGCATCGGTCGCGAAGACGGCTTATGATGTCTAGCTTGTTAATCTCCAGCTCATTGTCGGTGCGGTTCAAGTCTTGCTTGGTTCGCGCATTTGGCGACTTTCTCGTTGAGAACATGGGCCGCTGTCATACCGCGCTTCTCACACAAAATTCATCGAACTAACATGGAGCCATCCGCATACAATTTGCATTCCTGGTCCCGATTTGGCAGGGAAATACGAAAATGCTGTCTGCGACTTGGGATCGCGCTCCCGCCGTTCTTCTTCTGGGTATGCGCCGTGCAATTGAGATTAGAGACATCCGAAACGGCATGTTTGTCCTGGCGGAAAGATGGCCGGGGTGATTGGCAAGCTTGCATGTGGGCGGGCTATATAGTCACATTGTGCTTACCCTTGTTGTTCGTGAAGCCTTGCTAATCCCATAGTCTCAGAGGTTGAAATCAAGGCGCGACTGAGACGAGCAAATTTTCGTCTCTGGACAGTGATTGGCACGCGATCGTTCTACGTTCGTATTGCCGCTTAGACCGAAAGAAGCGGAGCGATACTGGGTTTACTCCAAAGGAATTCCCGGTAGGCAGAAACTAACGCCTACTACGGCGCCTTGGGCTTTACCCAACCGGAAAGCGTCTTCTGGCACTGGCAGTAATAGGGGTCGCCCTTCTCGAAATAGCTCTTGGGAATGCCGTGGAAGGAGGTCAGCAGCCGTTCCGGCTCCCAGTCGAGCGTCGCGAGGTGTTTTTCGATGGAGATGGCGAGCGCGTCGATATAGGCGGGGTCGTCGTGATAGGGCGGCACGGTGCGCAGCGCCGGCTGCCAGCGCATCTTCAGAAGCGTCTCGAAGGCCTTGTCGTTGACCGTCGCCGTGGTCGCGGCGGCATATTGCGGATAGAGCGGGAAGACGAGGATGCGTTCGCAACCCTGCTTTTGAAGGGCTTCCATGCGCGAGGCGATGGAGGGCTGGCCGTAGCGCATGGCCCAGTCGACAACGACATGGCTGTGCTCGCTGAGCGAGGCCGCCATCAGTTCGGCCTGGCTGCGCGTATAGGTGCGCAGGTAGCTCTCGTTCCTGTCCTTGTTCCAGATAGTCTCGTAGGCCTTGCCGACCTTGCCGGGGCGGGTGTTGAGCACGATGCCGAAGAGGATCGGGTACCAAGCGATCCTCGGCCACTCGATCACGCGCTTGTCGGTCAGGAACTCCTTCAGGTAGCGCCGCATCGACGCGTAGTCCGTACCGTCAGGCGTGCCGAGATTGACGAGCAACACGCCGACCTTGCCGTGTTTGACAGGCGGATGGCTGTGTTCGATTCTTGCAGATGTCATTCGCATTCTTTGGTATGCCAATCTCAGTTACCAGGAAGCGTGGGAATAAGCGCGGCAGTTTCCCGCCTTGGGCGAGTCGGGTCGGCAGGCCGTTCGAGGACGTAAAGGCCGACATCTATGGTTCCGGCCTTAAAACCGGCCGCGCAGTAACAAAGATAATAGTCCCACAACCGGTGGAACTGTTTGGAGTAACCTAATGCGCTAATCCTGGGCCAAGCAGCATGGAAGCGTCGCCGCCATTCGAGGAGCGTTCGAGCATAATCCAATCCAAAGTACTCGGATTGCACCAATTGAAGTCCTGCGCGCGCGGCCTGCTCCTGAATTATGCCTTTGGTCGGAAGCATGCCGCCAGGGAAGACATGTCGCTGAATGAAATCTGCACCGCCTCGATATGCGGCAAAACGGCTCTCGTCGATCGTGATGACCTGAAGCACGGCGTGTCCGCCCGCGCGAAGCCTTTGCTGCAGCGTTTTGAAGAACAGGGGCCAATAGGCCTCGCCTACCGCTTCCAGCATCTCGATGGAGACGATCCGATCATAGGTCCCTGTAACATCCCTATAGTCTTTCAACTGCAGACGTACCGCGTCCTCCAGACCGCTGGCCCGGATGTGTTCCGTCGCGTAGTCCAGTTGCGCGGGGGAGAGCGTGACCCCTTCCACCTCGACGCCTGCGTGGCCGAGACTTGCGGCGAGCGCTCCCCAACCGCAGCCGATCTCCAGAACGCGATCTCCACCTTCGATCATCAGGAGCTGTTTGACTCGCTCTATCTTTGCCCTTTGGGCCTCTTCCAGGCTGAGGGTCGGTTCCGTGTAGAGTGCGGAGGAATAGGTCATGCTCGGATCGAGCCACTCCCTGTAGAAGGCATTGCCGAGGTCGTAGTGATAGGCGATGTTCTTCCGGCTGCCGGTCTTGTTGTTCGCGCGCAGAACATGGCGAAACCGCTGCAGCAGCCTGATCGCCAAGTGACCTGAAATCTTCCCATCGAGCATATCGATGTTGCGTGCGGCCAGTTCCAGGGTGGCTTCCAGATTCGGCGTCGACCAGTCCCCGTCGACATAGGCTTCAGCGAAGCCGAGATCACCGCCTGTCGCGAGCCGGCGGACGGCCCGCCATTTGTGAATAGTGATCGCCGCCGAAGGCCCCGGGCGTGTTCCGACATGTTCAATACGTTCGCCGGAGGGCAGGACGACCGTGATTTTCCCGATATCGACTGATGAAATGACGGCGTCCATTGCACGCGCGAAAAGTCCGGTCCCCGCTCTGTTCTCTCTAAGACCACGTCTGAATATTCTTGCTAATGCGAGCACGATGTCTTCCTGAAAAAATTCGATAAAACTATGGGTGCAGGCGCTTCAGACGCCGTGTGTTCGAAACCGGTTCACGCGGCGTCTGTGTAACTCGCGGTTTCCGGCGGTGGCGGACTTGTGCGGAAGCGCGCCCCTTTCAGCCACAGCTTGAAGGCTTCCCAATGGATGCCGGCCATCACCTTCATCGTCATGAAGGGGAACCGGATCAGGCAGCGCGCCAGCACGGCGTCCGTCAGCAGCGCCGCGTCCGCATTGAACGTGGCGGCCATGACGGGGTCCTTGCCGGCGGTCTCATGAATTCGCACCCGTACGGTCCTGCCGGGCGGGAGAATGCGGAAATGGTAGCGCAGCCCCATGTCCATGAAGGGGGAAACATGAAAAACCTTCGTTCGCGTCTGCCTGATGCCGGCGGCGCTGATGTCGCCCGCAAGGACCGGTGCCACGTAGCTGTGGCGTTCGCCGAAGGTGTTCCTGACTGCATAGATGATGGCAATCAGCCGGTCTTCGTCGTCATAGGCGAAATAGGTCGAGAGCGGGTTGAAGACATAACCGAACATGCGCGGGTAGGCGAGGAGCAGTATACGGGCCGCGGGCCTTTCGAGACCGGCGGGCGCCAGCAGGCGGTCGGCGAACTGTCGCAACGTCTCGCCGTCCTCTTCGACGTGATCGCGCTCGTGGAACGACAGAATTCCCGCGCGGTTCACGGCAAGCAAGCGGGTCTGTCCGGCAAGAGCGACAAGCCGGTCGACATCGATCAGAAGAGAAAAGACGCTATAGCTGAAGCGATGGCAGAAGGGATGGAGCCTCTGGTGCATCACTTTTCCCGGATAAAGCGTACCGGCCGCAGAGGGCGGTGGGCCGTTGTCTGCCATGCTGGTGACCCGGATCTGCTTCATGCCCTGCTTCTTTCCGTTCATCATCGAGCAGGCCGCCAGCGCACATTCTTGCAAAGCACGCCGCCGAGGATACAGCCACGCGTTAAAAGCGATTTGTCGGATACCTGCACCGTGATCGAATAAGTGCGATCGCGTTTCTCATCAAAGGCGGTGCCGGACAATGTATCCGGCGATTTGGGCTGAAGCGACATGATCAGGCGGTCGCCGGCCTCTTCGCCTTTGCTGGTATCCCGGATCCAGAGATTGGTCGCGCAGATATTGCGGCCGCATGGTGCGATGCGCACACGCGCGTTCCCGTCGTCGCGCAGCCAGACACCGCTTGGATCGGCGGATTGCTGCGCCTGGGAGGCCGCGGCAGTCAGTGTCAGAGCGGAAAGTGCAGTCAGAACGGCTATCCTCATCGGCCAATCCTCGTTGCTTTTCCTTGAATACGCACGCGCGGGCGGATCGGTTCACCCGAGGTGATCCGTCAGGACGACAAAGACGTAGAAATGTCGATAAAACGTCGTGGGAGACATCGGTATGAAAACCATCGTCATCGCCTATCTGGCGACCGGCATCGCCTTTCTGATCGTCGATGCCATCTGGCTTTCGACGATGGCGGATATGCTGTACCGGCCGCTCCTGGGCGACAAGCTGGCGCCGCAGTTTCATCTGGCACCGGCCGTTGTGTTCTATCTGATCTATGTTGTCGGCATCGTGTTTTTCGCCGTGATGCCTGCGCTCGATGGGGGTGGGCTCGGCAAGGCGGCGCTGAACGGTGCGGTCCTCGGTCTCGTGGCATATGCGACCTACGATCTCACCAACCAGGCGACGCTCAAGGACTGGCCGCTTTCCGTTACGCTCGCCGATATTCCCTGGGGTGCTTTCGTGACCGCGGTCGGCGCATCAGCCGGCTTTCTCGCGGCGAGCCGCGTCGGCTGATTGTTCGGCCTCAGCAAGGATGCCTGAGAACAGGATGGTGACGAAGGCGGTGAGCACGCATGCGCTCACAAGGTTGAGCCGCGCCAACGCGGCGTATTGCGCCGCGTCGTACCGTGCGAGCGGCAGACCATAGGCATCGTGCAAGAGAAGGAAAACGCCGAAGGCGAGCGCGGCAAGCGCAAGGGCGACGACGCGCTCCCGCGGCCGAAACAGGAGAAGCGCGATGACTCCGCATGGAACAAGGAAGATTTCAACTGCCGAAGCCGTGCCGAAGAGCCATGCCGAAAGCACGGTGTTGCAGATCCCCGCCAGCGGCAGCAGAGCCCGCCCTGCAACATCATTCCGGCGCGCCACGGCCGGCACGGAGAGAAAGAACGGTGTCGACAGGAACGTGAACCAGGCGGCGGTGATGTCGGCACTCACCAACCAGAAGAGATAGAGCGGGTAAAAGGGCTGGTTCGACGCGACCAGCAAGGAAATCACGTTCGCCGCAGCGACACGCGGGTTGCGATGGTGCGCGTAGGCCCGTACCATCGCGGTGAGGCGTTTCACAAAGAAGATCACCGGCCTGCGCCGGCGGGGCTGAGGCGATAGTGGCTCACGCCCCATTCTTCTCCATTGGCATGGCCGAAGAGCCCGGCCGTGGCGAGGAAAAACATTCGCCAGCGCCGCATCCAGACGGATGCGTCCTTGCCGTAGGTCGCCTCGAAGATGGCTCGGACCGCGTCGCGGTTTCGGTCGAAATTGTCGAGCCAGTCCCGCGCGGTGCGCTCGTAATGTTTGCCGTTCCAACGCCAGTCCCGCTCGACGGTGAAACTGTCGTCGAACGCGCGAACCAGTCCATGGCTGGGCATGACGCCGCCGGTAAAGAAATACTGCGCAATCCAGTCCGCCTTGTCGGCATGGTCGAAGCGATAGGCCGTCTTGCGATGCGAGAAGACGTGCAGGAAAAGCCGCCCCTCGTCACGGATCCAGCTGCGTGCACGCTGGAGCAGGCAATGCCAGTTGGACATGTGCTCGAACATTTCCACCGACACGATGCGGTCGAAGGTGCCATCCGGCGAGAAGGTGTTCATATCCGCGGTGATCACGGTGAGATTGCGAAGGCCGCGGCGCTTGGCCTCCGCCTCGATATAAGTCCGCTGCGAGGATGAATTCGAAACGGAGACGATGCGACCGGACAGAAAGCGCTCTGCCATGAACAGCGAGAGGGATCCCCAGCCGCAACCGAGCTCGAGGATGTCCTGCCCGTCGGCGAGGTCCGCGTGACGGCATGTCTCTTCCAACGCCGCGATTTCCGCTTCCGCGAGTGTCGTGGCGGGCGAGGCATAGAAACAGGATGAATATTTGCGGCGCGGGCCGAGCACCAGCGAGAAGAATGCCGCGGGAAGCTCATAGTGCTGGGCATTGGCATCATCGGTATGCACGGCGATGGGCCATTCGCTCATGGAGCGCGCAAAGTCCCGGTCCGTCGGACCGCTCCCTTCCGCCAGTAGCCGGCGCGTGCGGCCAACGAGCCGGCTGATACCGAAGCGCAGGGCATGATCGGGTAACGGTAGCCGCTCGGCGGCGGTGATGGCGGTAACGGCAAGGTTCATGTCGTCTGCTCCCGTTTTTGTGGGCCCGGCCAGAAGGCATTGACGCGCCTGGCATAGGCGGTGAAGGCAGCGCCACGCGAACGCATCATGTGCGCTTCAAGCGGCGGAATCCCTGAAACGTGCACAAGCAGCCAATACATCAGGGCGGGGCCTGCAAGCGCCAGCCAACCCCAGCCCCAATCTCCGGCAGGACCAACAGCCACGACTGCATAACCAACCCATCCGAACCACTGGAAGAAATAGTTGGGATGGCGCGACAGGCCCCAGAGCCCGACATCGCAGACCTTACCCCCGTTGGTGTCGTCGTCGCGAAACCGCGCCAGCTGCGCATCGGCAATGCCTTCCCCCACGACGGCGATGACGATGATCGCGATGCCGGCAATATCGCTCCACTGCCAGCCCAAGGCCGGGTTGCGTGCTGTGGCGAAGATCGTGGTGGTCAGGAGAAGCGCGGCGGCGGCCTGGATCTGCAGAAACAGGAAGAGACGCCAGCGCCAGCGTTCGCCCCATTCCTCCTGAAGTTTCGCGTAGCGAGGATCCTCACCGCCTTTCAGTGTGCGCCGCAGGATATGCAGGCCAAGACGACAAGACCAGAGCGCGGCCACCGCTGCCATGAGAAGCCGTCGCTGCCCATCGCCCTCCCAGCCCGAAACCGGAACAAGCGCGGCGGCGACACCGGCCCCGCCCACGAGAAAGGACCAGACGGTATCGACCCAGCCGGATCCCGCCCCCTTCACGACCGCGAGCCAAACGGCTGCCATGCCCAGCGAGATAGCGGCGGCCAGAAAAAGGAAGAGCGCCGCCGCCGACATGGTTCAGATCCCGAAGATCGGCTGCAGCATGCGGCCGATGACGTTCTTGAAGCGCATCTTGCCTTCTAGGGCGGCGAGGCAGATGCACTCGCCATCTTTGTCGACGATCGGCTGGTGCTCGACATCCTCATCCATTTCAGCAAGGTCCCCGGGGAGGAACCGGCCGAAACGGTCGGAAAACGATCCCGATACGATGTAGGTGAACTCGGTGCCGACATGCCCGTGGTCGGGAAGCGCGCGGCCGGGGGCGACCTTGAGCAAGATGAGATTGGCATCCGGATCCTGCGGCACGCCGACCCGGCTCATCTTCATACCGGGGCCGATCCAGCGCCAGCGTCCGATATCGCAGCCGCGCAAGGCGTCCGGCAGGCGAATGCCTTCAATCTCTACCGGCGCCAGCGGCGGCGGTGCGAGGAGGGCGGGGGCGGCATCCTCGTCATCGAGCATGGCGAGGACGTCGTTCAGTGCAGTTGCCGACATCTGCGTCGGTTCCGTTTCTTCCAGGAGCGCGCCGCCCAGCGCTTCATATTCGCCGACGCGGGCGCGGCAGGCCGGGCAGCTCGCCAGATGCGCCCTGACGACGATGGCGGGCGCGGCGGCAAGCGTGCCGGCCGCATAACGCATCAGGGTCTCGTCGGTTGCGTGATGTGTGGTGGTCATGATCTGTCTTCCAGCAGCCCGCGAAGCCGGTTCATGGCCAGGCGTGTTCTAGATTTCACGGTGCCGAGCGGGATGCCCAGCTCATCGGCGATTTCAGTCTGCGATTTCTCGCTGAAATACGAGAGGCGAATGATCGTCTGTTGCTCGGGCGAGAGCGCGGTTAGCGCGTCGCGCACCGCCGCATCCCGCTCGGCGCCGAGCATTCCGTCCTCGACCGTATCGGCTGCGTTTTCAGGATCTGGCGGCAGAGCCGAGGGGTCCTTCTGCCGTCGCAGGTGATCAATGCGAATGTTGCGCGCGACCGTAAAGATCCAGGTGGCGACCCCCGCGCGATCCGCATCGAAATACGATGCCTTGCGCCAAACGGTCAGCATCGTCTCCTGTACGAGATCCTCCGCCGCGACGGACGACATCGTCCAGCGCAGGAAGAAGGTTTTCAGCTTCGGCCCGAAATGGCGGAAGAGGAGGGCAAAAGCTTGACGGTCCCTATCCTGCGAGACCTGTCTCATCATGTCGACAAGTGCATCGGGCGAGGGCGTTTGTTGTTTGTCCCTTGAACTTACCACAGCAAGCCGCCGGCCGGTCTGGAAACCGGGTTTGTGATCACGCTCAACGGGGTTCGAAGCTTCATTCATGCATCCTTCTACGCGGTGCTCTTCAAAGCGGATCACACCATGCAATATAGTTTCTTCGCAGTGATCCGTCAGAAGTCTCCGCTCGTAAAGGATACAGATAGTTATCCAGACTTCGAAAGCCGCAAAAGGGTCACCATGCGCCATTTTCCTCAATCGGATCGGCCACTCAAAATCGCGATCGTCGGCACGGGCGTTGCCGGTCTTTCAGCGGCGTGGTTGCTGTCGCAACGCCACGACGTGACGGTTTTCGAGGCCGACAATCGTATTGGCGGCCATTCGCACACGGTGGATGCCGGCGGCGCGCCGGTCGATACAGGCTTCATCGTCTACAACGAGGCGACCTATCCCAACCTCACGGCTTTGTTCGCACATCTCGACGTGCCGACCAAGGCGTCGGACATGTCCTTCGCCGTTTCGATGGACGGTGGGAAGCTGGAATATGCCGGCGCGAACCTTGGCGGTCTTTTCGCCCAGCGCAGCAACCTCGCCAGCCCGCGCTTCTGGTCGATGCTGCGAGACCTCATGCGTTTCTACCGTCAGGCGCCAAGCGGCGTGCGCAATCTCGATCCTTCCGCTAGCCTCAACGACTATCTCGATAGCGCCGGCTTCGGGCGGGCGTTTCGCGAAGACCACCTTTATCCAATGGCGGCTGCGATCTGGTCGACACCGGCACTTGAGATCGGGAATTATCCGGCGCTTTCCTTCGTGCGCTTCTGCGAGAACCACGGCTTGCTGAAATTCGTGCGCCGACCAATCTGGCGAACGGTCGATGGCGGAAGTCGCGCCTATGTCGAGCGTCTTACCGCGTCATTCCGCGACAGGATCCGGACAAATGCGCCGGTGAGGTCAATCCGTCGCGTCAACGGCGCGGTTGAGATTTCCGTGGGTGGCGGCGAGGCCGAATGGTTCGATCACGTCGTGATCGGCGCCCATGCCGACCAGGCACTGGCGATGCTTGCCGACCGCTCCCCACGCGAAGATGAACTGTTGAACGTGTTCGCCTATGGCGACAACGAGACGGTGCTTCATCGGGACGAAACTTTGATGCCAAGTCGCAGGCGTGTCTGGGCAAGCTGGAACTACCTCGCGCAATCCGGACGTGACGGCGCGGCGATGCGCAAGCCCTGTGTCACCTACTGGATGAACCGGTTGCAGGGGATTTCCGATCCTCGTCCGTACTTCGTCACGCTTAGCCCCTTACATGCCCCGGCCGAAGACAAGGTAATCTGGCGCGGGCTCTACCAGCATCCGCTCTTCAATGCGGCGACTCTAACCGCCCAACGGCAACTATGGTCGCTGCAGGGTGAAGCGAACACTTGGTTCTGTGGGTCCTATTTCGGATCCGGCTTTCATGAAGATGCAATCCAAGCGGGCTTGGCTGTTGGTGAGAACCTGGGTGGAGTTATGCGGCCATGGTCGGTCCGAGGAGAATCCGATCGAATATTCCAAAACTTGCAGGGCGCTTAAACATCTAAGCTTCTCAGGTGCTTCCGGTCCTTAACTCTGGTACGATCGTTGTATGGGGAAATCTCTTCCGCGTGGTTGCACGACGATACGCTTCTTGACGGGAGCACATGAGGCATAGTGAAAGGAGGTTCGGGCTTCGGGATCGAACACGATACAAGCACGAGAAGCTCGATGCCTTGATCGGCGTATTTCAAAGCGTTGAAGAGTATCGCGGATATGTTGCCTTTATCGGCAGATTTCGCTTTGCGATGGATCGCGTTATGCACAATGTCATCTGGCCGAGGGATTGGTCCTGGCGCCCGCAGGCCGTGTACGATTCGATTGCGCAGGACGCCTCGGATCTAGGTATCCGGCTAACGGACGCCCACACTTCTATCGCTCCATTTGATAATCACAGTGCACTGCTGGGTGCGCTTTACGTTCTGGAAGGATCCACCCTAGGCGCGCGGGTTCTAAAATCACGAGCCGCTGCGCTGGGAATGACTGATAGTTTCGGTGCACGGCATCTGGCGGTGATGACGCGCGACATCTCGCACTGGCAGTCCTTTCTTCGTCAACTGGACGACGCTGAAGACTTCGACATCGAATGCGCCGACCGGGCCGCCAATGCGGTCTTCGACCTCGCCTTGCGGTGCGTCGAGACAGAGCGGGTCGCCGTATCCTGACGTCAAACTGGATGCCGACTAGCCATCGATCACGCGTCGAACCTTTTCAGCCAGTTGCTCCAGACTGAAAGGCTTTTGAAGCAGATGGGTTCCTGGATCCAGGATGCCGTTGTGAACGACGGCGTTCCGGGTGTAGCCGGTCGTGTAAAGTACCTTCAGTTCACCTAGATCTTTCGATGCCAGCGTGGCGAGCTCGCGGCCCGTCATCTCCGGCATAACGATATCGGTAAAGAGGAGCGTGGGCTTCAGGCCCTCTCCCAACAGGGCTAGCGCTGCCGCCCCGCTATTGGCTTCCGCCACCGTGTAACCGAGTTCGCGTAGCGCCTCGACGGAGAAGTTGCGCACCCGCTCGTCATCTTCCACCACCAGTACGAGTTCGCCATGTGCGCCACGAGCAGGCTCGACATTCTGCGGTGTTATGTCTCTGGTTTCCGCCTCGCCGTAATGACGTGGGAGGTAGAGCTTCACGGTGGTTCCGTGGCCCGGTTCGGAATAGATCTTTACGTGTCCGCCCGACTGGCGTACGAAGCCGAAAACTTGGCTCAGGCCGAGGCCGGACCCTTTGCCGACCTCTTTTGTCGTGAAAAAGGGATCGAACGCTTTCGCGAGCGTGTCGCTGCTCATTCCCGTGCCCGTATCGGTGACGGCAATCATCACATATTGGCCGGGCGACATCGAATGTTCTTGGGCATAGTCCTCTGAGACGAATGTGTTGGCGGTTTCGACCGTCAGCCGGCCGCCGTTCGGCATGGCATCGCGGCCGTTGACGGCAAGATTGAGGATCGCGTTCTCAAGTTGGCTGACATCCGCATTAATGCGCCATAGCCCCGCGGCGAGCACGGTTTCGACCTGGACCTGCTCTCCGAGGGCTCTCGCCAGCAGATCACTCATGCCCGTGACCATGCGGTTCGGTTCGATGATTTCAGGCTGAAGCGGCTGGCGACGGGAGAAGGCAAGCAGGCGCTGGGTGAGGGCGGCGGCACGGTTTGCCCCGTCCTTGGCGGCCTCGATGTAACGCGCTAGATCTGTTTCCCCGCGGGCCAGGCGTCTTTCAAGGAGGTTCATCGCGCCGAGAATGACGGCCAGCATGTTATTGAAGTCATGGGCCACGCCTCCGGTGAGTTGGCCGACGGCTTCCATTTTTTGCGCCTGCCGAAGCTGCGCTTCGGCGTCGATGAGCCTGGCGGTTCGTTCCTGCACTTCCTTTTCAAGCTCCTCGCGAGACCGGGCGAGCACCTCTCGCGCATCGACAATGTCCTGGATGTCCGTACAGGAGCCGAACCAGCGGGTGATTGCACCATCCTCATTGCGCACAGGCTGCGCGCGGCCCAGCACCCAGCGGTATTTTCCGCTACGGTGCCGAAGCCGATATTCGATGTGATAGGGCTCGCCCGTCTCCAGGCTACGCCGCCAGACGGACCAGGCACGGTCCTGATCCTCGGGATGGAACATGCCGGCCCAGCCCTCGCCATCGGTCGAACCTGGCGGGACCCCAGTGAAATCGTACCAGCGCTGGTTATAGTAGTCGTGGTATCCATCCGGCGTCGTCGACCAGATCATCTGGTCGATGGAGTTCGTGATCGCCCGGAGGCGCTCCTCGCTGTCGCGGAGAGCGGCTTCTGCATCTTTACGGTCGGTTATATCGAAGCTGATGCCGGGGAAGCGCAGAGGCGTCCCATCGGGCGCAAGCGTCGGCCGGCCTTCGGCGATGACCCATCTGTGCGCGCCGTCCGGCTGGAGGAGACGGTATTCCTGGGAAAAAACGCTGCCATCCTTCAAGGCCGCCGCAATGGCCTTTTCCACATGGGGAAGATCGTCCGGGTGGATGGCATTGAAGAAATCGGCAATCGGCGCCCCGGCGGCGGCCTTTTCGCGCGTTACGCCGTAGAGTTTGGCAAAGCGCGCATCGGCAATCACCCGGTCATTGGGGATGTCCCAATCCCATGTGCCCACCGTATCCGATGCGCCAAGAGCATATTCCAGCCTCTCCTCACTGGCGCGCAGCGCCCGCTCGGCCGACAGGCGCGCCGTCGTCTCGTTGCCTTGGTTGAATATGCCGAGGACCTTGCCGTTCTGTCCGAAGATCGGCGCGAAGCTGTAGTCCCAGTGGGTTAGCTGTATGCGACCGCCGCGCTGCATGGGCAGCATCTGATCGGTGACCGAAAATCCCTGGCCGGTCTGCAGCACGGCGTGGAGTTGGGGCTCGATCACGTGCCAGATATCGGCCCAGACCTCGCGGGCCGGGCGCCCCAGTGCCCAAGGGTGTTTTTCTCCCGCAATCGGCGCCCAGGCGTCGTTATACAGAAGACGAAGATCGTCTCCCCAATAGAGCGCCGTAGGAAGCGTAGTGGCGAGACACAGGCTCAGCGCCATCCGTAGTTCCTGCGGCCAGTCGGCTTCGGCACCAAAGGATGTTTTCTCCCAGTCGATCGCCCGAATGCGCTGGTTCATCTCGCTGACTGCGTTTGGAGTGAGGGTCATTTTGCCGTTTCTCGATGTGTCGCGGGCTTATATGGATCAGTCCGAAGAATTGAAAAGCACCGTAACGCTGTGAAAATTTTTAAAAAAATTGAGAGGAATATAAGAGAAGTGATGTTGCGCCGGCGCGGCCAACTGCCGGCCGTCGCGCCGTGACGCTACGAACGCACGCTCCGGGCAGACAGGCCGGCGTCTTTCGCCTTGATCTGGTTGTCTAATTCGGCGATCACGTCGCCCAGTCTGTAGGGCTTTGCGAAGGTTCGGCACGTCGCCGGCAATGTCGCCTCCTGCAGATCGCCTCTTCCCGAAACAACGATCCTGGCCGCGTCCGGCCTGCAATTGCTGAACAGTTTCAGCAGATCGATGCCACTCAGCCCGCCGGGCAGATCGACATCCGTGACCAGGCCGTCGATTTCGGCGTGTCTTGCTATATGGCCGATGGCTTCCAGGACATTGGATGCCGCCAGAACCCGGTAGCCCTCATCCTGCAACGCCTCGATCAGTATGAGGCTGATGAGCGGTTCGTCCTCGACGACGAGAATGGTGGACTGCGATGCGGCCATCGGTATCTCCAGTTCGTTGGTCTTGACACAACGCGCATCCCCTGGAATTTCGCCCGTCCCCGAGGGCAGTCTTTGTGAACAATCTTAATAAAATGCAAAGGACATGCTGCGGGCGCGGGTCATGCGCTTGCGATATTCGGAGCCACTTATCTTTAATTTGTCCGGATACCGACCTGGCAGAGGGCTACCAAAGTTCCAACCCAATCTTAGATAGTAGACGGCCTTCTAACCTTGTCGCGATCGGTTTACACGATCCAGACTATCACTAAGGTTGGCCTGTGATTGGCGCGCCAGGAGAGAGGATTCTATGTCAGGGAGGCAAACCGATCTTGATGCTTGCGCACGCGAGCCGATTCATGTTCCCGGTGCTATCCAGCCCCATGGATCTCTGCTTGTTCTTGATCCCGCAAATCTGGATATCCTTTGGGCATCGGCAAATTTCGAGGAAATCACGGGCCGGACGCCGATCGGGTTACGCCGGTTGATCGAGCCTACTCTGCAGACCTGGCAAGCAAGCGGAGCCAATGTATATCGCGCCCGTCTAGAGGATCCGGACGTCGACATGTCCGCGCATGTCCATCAAGGCCGCGTTATCGTCGAGTTCGAACGCAGCACGCCCGCAGTTCACAACCAGCTTCTTTTTCGCCTGACGGGCTTCGCACAGCAAATGACGGCCACCGAGGTGCTGGCGGAGGCGCTTTCCGCGACCGCGCACCTGATCGCCAACCTGACCGGCTTCGACCGGGCTCTCGTGTACCGGTTCGATCCCGACTGGAACGGGCATGTCGTGGCCGAAGCCGGCAACGGTACCCTGCCTTCCTATCTCGACCTTCGTTTCCCCGCTGCCGATATTCCGGCACAGGCCCGCAATCTCTACAGCCTCAACCGCATACGCCTGATCCCCGATGCGAATTACAAGCCGGTCCCGCTGATTGCATTTGGTAAAGAGCAGGATGCGGGCGCCATCGACATGACCTTCACGCAGCTTCGTAGCGTGTCGCCGGTCCATCTCGAATATATGCGCAACATGGGCACGCTTTCATCCATGTCGATATCGGTCATGGTGGAGGGCAAGCTCTGGGGCCTCCTGTCCTGCCACAGCCGCAATCCCCACCATGTAGCAGGTGACATACGCGAGGCCTGCGATTTCGTGGTCCAGAGTCTTGCCATGCGAATAAGTTCTGACAGCCGGGCCGAGACGGCAGCACTCGGCGTCGAGCTCGCACGTGTGCATGGCAAGCTCTTGGCCGCAATGGCGCAGGCCGACCGATGGGAAGAAGGGCTGGCCGGCGCGCCAGCAACGCTGCTGGAACTCACCCGGGCGGATGGCGCCGCGATCCTGTCGCAAGACAGCTTCCTGCCTCTCGGTGCGGCACCGGAAGAACCGGAGGTGAGGCGTCTGATCGGCCGTCTCTCAGAGCCCGGTGCGGTGGCCGATTTCTACATCACGGCCTCCGTTGCCTCGGATTTCCCGCAGGACGATGGATTCGCCGACGGGACCTGCGGTGTCCTCGCCGTGCGCATTTCCCAAGTGGAAGATAGCTGGCTTATCTGGTTCCGCCAGGAAGTCGTCAAGACGGTCACCTGGGGGGGAGATCCGCACAAGGTAGTGCGGGAGAGCGGCCGGATCCATCCCCGCAAGTCTTTCGAAGCATGGCGCGAGATGGTGCGCGGCAGGAGCGCGCCGTGGCATCCGGCAGAGATCGCCGCCGCCCGAGACCTGCGCGCCTCTATCGTGGAGATCGTGCTGAAGAAGGCGGAACAATTGGCCAGGCTTGCCGCCGACCTTCAGAAGTCCAACAGGGAACTGGAGGCCTTCTCCTATTCGATCTCGCACGACCTGCGGGCGCCGTTCCGCCATATCGTCGGCTTCTCCCAGCTTCTGACGGAGCGGGAGAAGGACCTCGGCGAGCGCTCGCGCCATTATCTCCAGATGATTTCGGATTCGGCGCTGGCCGCGGGGGAGCTCGTCGACGATCTCCTGACGTTTTCCCATCTCGGTCGAGCAACGCTCTCCACGGACAAGGTGGATATGAACAAGCTCGTCGCGGAGGTGCGGCGGGGACTGGCGGAGGAAACGGCGGGCCGCTCGATCGTTTGGCAGGTCGAAGATCTGCCCGCTGCGACGGGGGACGCCACCCTCCTTCGGCAGGTCTGGTACAATCTCATCGACAACGCGGTCAAATATACGCGGCTGCGTGAGGAGGCGCATATCGAGATATCCGCTGCCCTGACCGACGACGGCGTGCTGTACCGGATAGCGGACAACGGCGTCGGCTTCGACATGGCTTACAAGTCCAAGCTGTTCGGTGTATTCCAGCGGCTGCAGCGAAGCGAGGATTTCGAGGGCACAGGTATCGGCCTTGCCCTCATCAAGCGTATCGTCGAGCGGCATGGCGGCAGCGTGGACGCCATGGGCACGGTTGACGAGGGCTCATGCTTCACTTTTTCCCTACCGGCGCTACCTGAGGAGTGATCCGTGCCAGAACTGAGGCCTATCTTGCTCGTTGAAGACAATCCCCGGGATCTCGAACTGACCCTGACGGCACTTGAAAAGTGTCAGATCGCCAATGACATCGTGGTTGCCCGCGATGGTGCCGAGGCGTTGGATTTCCTCTATCTCAGCGGTTCCCACGCGGGCCGCGATCCCGGCGATCCCGCCGTGGTGCTACTCGACCTCAAGCTTCCCAAAGTCGACGGACTGGAGGTGCTCGAAAAGGTGAAGCGTGACGAGAGCCTGCGCCACGTTCCGGTTGTCATGCTCACCTCTTCCCGTGAAGAGCAGGATCTGGTGAAAAGCTACGAGCTCGGGGTCAACGCATTCGTGGTCAAACCGGTCGAGTTCAACCAGTTCTTCAAAGCGATTCAGGACCTCGGTGTTTTCTGGGCGCTTGTCAACGAGGCCCCGCCGAAGCTCCGGCAGGTTGGTGGCAACTGATATGGCCGGAATGCTGCGTATCCTGTTGCTGGAAGACAGCACTATCGATGCTGAACTCATTGAGGCGCAGCTCGAAAGCCTGGACGAAGCCTTCGCCGTGAAGCGCGTCGCTACGCGCGCGGCTTATCAGGCTGCGCTGGCAGACGACACGTTCGACGTGATCCTTTCGGATTTCTCGCTCCCGGATTTCGATGGAATGGCCGCGCTTGAGCTGGCGGTCGCCTCGGCTCCCTATGCGCCTTTTATCTTCGTCTCCGGTGTTCTTGGAGAGGACGCCGCCATTGAAGCGTTCCGCAAGGGCGCGACGGACTATGTTCTCAAGCCGCGCCTGGCTCGGTTGCCCGCTGCCGTGACGCGCGCGCTGAACGAAGCGCGCGAGCGGGCGGAGCGCCGGCGGATCGAGCAGCAGAAGGATTTGCTTGTCCGCGAACTCAGCCATCGCGTGAAAAACAATCTCGCGGTCGTGCTTTCGCTCATTCGTCGAACCGGCCGCAGTTGCAGATCGGTCGCGGAGTTCGAGGAGAAACTCCTTGCCCGCATTTCCGCGCTGGCGGATGCCCACGAGCTGTTGTTCGAGGGCAACTGGGACGAGACCGAACTTCTGAGTGTTTTCCAGCGCGCGGTTCGGCCACATAACAAGGATTTGGCGCGCTTCGACATCGGACGGCACGATCTCGTTCGGCTAGACCCCAAGACCGCGCTTTCCATTGGAATGGTCTTCAACGAGCTCGTGACGAATGCCTCGAAATACGGGGCGCTGGCCAATGAGCAGGGGCGGATCTCCATAGCGTGGGCAGTCGACAAGACGAATCTAGGGCGATCCGTGCGCCTCAGCTGGACGGAGCATGGCGGGCCGGCCATCAAGGTGCCGGGTGACGAAGGGTTCGGCACCCGGCTCATAAAGGCCAATATCGAATATGAGTTGGGAGGGCAGGCGAGCCTCCATTACCCGCCGGAAGGCTTCAAGGCAGAGATCGACGTGCCTATCCCCGAGAGTGAAGCGGTAAGGACCGTATCTGCCTAGGGAGTCCTGTTTCGATACTTCGCCGGCTCGGATCTAGCGCGTCTAGAAGGCCGTCTGGGGCGTTGCGGCAATCTGCTCCGCGAGCCGGGCCTGCAAAACCCTGAGGTCACAAGGTTTCGGCAGCAGCACGATGTCGGTTAGTTCTGTCCGGGTGTCAGGCAGTTCAGCATATCCAGAACAGACGACGAGGGGTGTCCCGGCCTTGGCGAGTATTTCGATAACGGGATAGGAGTAAACGCCTCTTAGATTGAGGTCGAGAACCGCCCCGTCGATGCCGGAAGAAACCGCCTCAAGGGCTTGCTCGACGCTTGAGACGGGGCCGATCACCTTGGCGCCGACTTCCGTGAAGAAATCTTCCAGGTCGAGGGCGAGGAGAGGGTCGTCCTCCAAAATGAGGATACGTTTGTTTTCTAGGCTACTTTTTACCATGATACTCTGAACGTCTCTGCCAATACCCACCTAACTAGGAGCGCGAAACTGTCCGTCAATGTCTCAATACGCTGAGGCAAGCGATATCGCGTGAAATCGCAAATCTGGCATCAACGTCTTCATCCGACGCAGTGACCGTGTTTTCCGCGCCTACTTCCTGAACGGCCGCGGCATCGAGGATATAGGTCCGGTCTGGTCCTTTCTGGACATGACTCCGCTCGGTCGGCAGGAAACCTGGCAGGACGTGCCGAACGGGCGCCCGCAAGGCGATCCCTGCATCTGGTGGCGTCTGCACGACAACTACCGCTCCGTCGCGGAACCCGATCCACCACACCTGAATGGAGAGGCGTAGCCGGAGTCGCTGGTCACGGAAATGACGCGACCGGATGTGCAGGTCACGAATAGGCTATTGTCCGGTTTCGCCCCTCGCTCTTCGCACGGTACAGGGCTTCGTCAGCCCGGCGCTGCAATTCCTCGGCTGAAAGGCGTTCGGCATTTCGGTCGAACGTGGCCATGCCGATGCTGACGGTAACAAACGACGAGACAGGCCAGGCCGGGTTGGGCAGCGACGCCGCCTCCACCCGGCTGCGAATGCGTTCGGCGACGGCTTGGCCTGCGATGCATCCGCGCCCGGAAGGAGGACCAGAAACTCCTCGCCACCGTACCGCGCAACCTGGTCGCGTTCATCCCGCATGCAGCTCTGGATGATGCCGGCAACCTTCACGAGGCAGCGATCTCCCTCGGCGTGGCCCAGGCAGTCGTTGAGGTGTTTGAAGTGGTCGACGTCGCACATGAGGATCGAAGCAAGGTTCACGCTATCTCCCGCATTCCACAGGCGGTCTAGCGTCTCGATCATCCAGCGCCGATTGGCGATGCCGGTGAGCGGGTTGGTGCGTGCGAGCAGTTCGAGCCGCCCGTTTGCGTCCGTAAGCTCCGCGACGCGCATGCGATCGCGCAACTCCAGGAGAAAGGTCTTGTGCGCGAGAAGGGTCGCGGTCCTTCGAGCAACGACGGTGGCGGCCACGCCGCTCACGAAGAACAGCGTTCCCGCTAAGACGCTTCCCGTTCCGATATCCGGGTTTTGCAATTGAAAAAGGAGATAGAGGCAAAGGGCGTAAAGCCCAATGGCCATCGCCCATGGAAGGGGGATCGGAAAGATGATGACAGCCGTCACGGCGACGAACAGCATGATCGTCAGATGCCGTTGTTAGAACTCGCCGCCTGCGCTCACGCCAACCAGGGCAACCGACAGAAGGATCAGGAACAGCCCTACATGCATGGCGGCGCCCTCCAGCCACAGTGCGCGCGGCCGCACGTAAACGAGCGCAACGGCAAGAGCCGCGGGCGGAAGGATCGATGCGGGTTCAAGCATTCGTACGACCGTTTCGGCCGGAAGAAGGACAGCGTTGACCGCCAGTGTCAGCACATCGAGAATAATGACCCAAGCCATCCACGCGCGGATGATTTTGGCGGCTTGCGGCCAGGACCGCTCCCGAAACAGCGCGGTCAATTCCCGGCTTAGCCGGATGTCGCGCGTACGACCCGCGAGCAGGCGCTCGACGTCGGCCCCAATGCTGGGGCTCAACCGCCCTGCGATGAGCGGCTGCGTGTCTCTCAACTTCGCAGCGATATTGGTTTGCACAACATCCATACGAGGGAAAGTAGCGGGCGTGTTGCCCCATGCAAGGACCGGCTGCCAAACGCGTGGGGCGCAGGCATGGGACAGTCAAACGATTCTTTCTGCTCGAGGGCTACAGGGGATTGTCTGCGCCAATTCGAACCATGTGCACCCCGGAATGGTGGTTCGTCGGCATGGCGTTTCGATTGCATGCGCGGCGTCGAAATCGGGTTGAAGGCCGAGAGCCTTGATGATCGCTGGCCGCTCTATCACTTTCCACTCCGGCTGCAATGTGTGGCCGATGTCATATCACTTGAGCAGACGCGCGCTACGGTTGTCCGAAACGCGTTGTCTCTTCGCTGGCTCCTGATCCCGGCACGCCTCGCGTCAACGGATTAGACTGCGGTTCGGTGACCGGCGTGGCATTGCGCTGAGCCCGAAAGGCCGCTGATTTTTCATAAGCCAGCTTGCGCAGCCGCATGATCGAGCCGAGCGGCTGGTGGGCCTCAAGACCGTTCCAAGGACTGAACCGCACGCCGTCGTCGAGGGTTTCCGAACGCTCTTCGCTCCAGGCCCTCTGGGGATTCGCGACGAGCCGGGCGACCGTGACGAAAGGACTGATCTTCTCGTCCCAAGGCGCGACCCCTTCGACCGGCATGTCGTCGAGATCGGTACAGAGCTGGACCTGCAGGTGCCAGACCGCCGTCTCCTCGGCGAAGAACTGCTCGACTTCGTGGCGGATGACGTCGGGGTCCTCGTCGGTATCCAGCCGCACATCAGAGAGCGCACGGAGATTGTCAGATGCGGGCACGATGGCGACCTTCGCGATGTAGTTGCCGTAGCGGACAGGCAATTGCGAGAAGAAGCTTTCGCCGAGGATATGGGTTTGCGGATGGCCGCCGAGGGATTTCAGCATCGTGCTCTGGCCGCCCACCGTCTCGACGACGGCCTCCAGGCTCTTCAACGCCTTGGAGAGCAGCTCCTTCATACCTTCCAACCGATCCGTCGTCAGCGCGAGCATTTTCAGGCTCCTGAGGAAGGCCTTGCCGCTCGACGAGTTGAACTCTCTGCCATTCACCAGCACGAAGTCCTGGTTCGCCGACCCCTCGGCGCCAGGCAGCCGCGCACCTTCGACATCCAGGATTTTCAGGGCCATGCCGCGCGGTGTCGAGACGCTGTCATGCAGCAGGTCGCCAGGGGTCGTCGAGAGACGGATGACGGCTTCATAGCTCTGCACACCGGCGAAGATGCCCTGCGCGAGTTCCGGCGGAAGATCGGCAAGCACTTCCAGGCGCGCCGCAAGGAGGCCGTGGCTCTTGGCATGGACGCATCGCATGGCGTGGCCGTTATCGGCATAGGTCTTCTGCGCGATGGACAGCATTGTTTCGGCAAGGTCGCGAGCGATCTGCGGCTCATCGGGTTCGATCTGCTCCAGGTTAGGGCGGTAGCGGAGCGGGGTGATGGCGAGGCGCTCGGTCATTGAACGGCCTCGCTCTGGAGCATCTTGTCTACAGTGATCGGCAGGTTACGGATGCGTTTCCCTGTGGCGTGAAAAATTGCATTCGACACGGCGGCGGCGACGCCGACGATGCCGATCTCGCCCAGGCCCTTGACGCCGATCGGGCTTGCCATGTTGTCGTCCTCCTCCACGAAAATCACCTCGATGTCGTGGATGTCCGCATGGGCGGGCACATGATATTCGGCGAGATTGTGGTTCATGATCCGGCCGGTGCGGTGGTCGATCATGCCCTCCTCGTGAAGCGCCATGCCGATCCCCATCACGATGCCGCCGAGGATCTGGCTGCGGGCGGTCTTGGGATTGAGGATGCGCCCGGCGCCGATAGCGCTGACGACGCGGGTGACCCGCACGATGCCAAGCTCCTCGTCCACCTTCACTTCGACGAAGACCGCCGAATGGGTATAGGAGGCATATTGCTTCATGGTCAGCATGTCCGGGCCGACCTTGGCATGTTCCTCGATCGCTTCGAGCCCCGCCGCCTGCATGATGTCAGCCGTTGAAACGCCGATCTGGTGATTGCTTTCCAGGACGAGGCGGCCTTCGGCAATTTCGACCTGCTGCTCCTTCGCGTCCTCAAACGGCGAATTCTCCATCGACTGAGCGTGCGTGAGAAGCGTCTTGATAACCGCCTTCGCGGCGGCCTGCACGGCCGATCCTGTGGTCGCAGCCGTCCAAGAGCCACCCTCGACGCCAGTTTTGGGAAGATCGGATGCGCCGATCTCGACCCTCACGGCGTCGACCGGACAGTCGAAGGCTTCCGCCGCGAGCTGGCCGAGGATCGTATAGGTGCCGGTGCCGATATCGGACGCTGCGGCGCTGACGGTTACGCTGCCATCGATCGATAGTTGGACCTTTGCCTCGCCCTTCGACATCATCGCTTCCCAGATGCCGCCTGCCATGCCCCAACCGACGAGATCGTTGCCCTCGCGCATGGAGCGCGGCGCGGCAGTGCGCTCCGGCCAACCGAACCGTGCCGCGCCTTCACGATAGCAGGCGTGCAGCGCCTTGGAGGTGATCGCCTTGTCCTGGTTCTGGTCGCGATGGATGAAATTGCGGATGCGCAGTTCCAACGGATCAATGCCGACCGCATAGGCCAGCTCGTCCATGGCCGTTTCCAATGCGGTGATACCGGTCGCCGCGCCGGGCGCGCGCATGTCGCCCGGCGTCGCGAGATCGAGCTTGGCGATCTCGTAGGAGATTTTGACATTGTCGCATTTGTAGGCGAGGCCCGACCAGTTCGCCACGTTCTCCTGATAATCCTCATGGCGCGACGTGGCATGAACGGCATGGTGCATGACCGCCTGCAGATGCCCTTCGGTGTCGGCCGCGAGCGAGACGGTCTGAATGCAGGACGGGCGCCATGTCAGGTAGAACATTTCCTGTCGCGTCATCTCAACCTTCATCGACCGGTTGAGATCGAGGCTCGCCATGACGGCGAAGAACAGTTGATGCTTGGGCCGCAGCGCCTGGCCGAAGGCGCCGCCGACGAAAGTGTTCTTCACGACCACCTTCTCCGGATCGAGGCCGAAGACACCGCAGACATAGTCGCGGCTGTTCTGCGAGCCCTGCGTCTTGTCGTGGATGGTCAGCGTGCCGTCCTTCTCCAGGAGAACGGTGGCGGCGAAGAGTTCCATCGGGTTGTGGTGCTCGCCGGAAAGAACATAGTCCGCAGAGACCTTGTGTGCGGCGGCAGTAAACGCTCCTTCCGCATCCCCCCTTGGCGGTGGCGGCATGAACTGTTTCATGCGCGGCACCGGCGGCTCGTAGCTTTCGTGCATCTGGGCCGCAAGATCGGTGTGCGGCTCCTCGGCCGCATACTCGACCTGCACCAGACCGGCGGCGTCGCGCGCCGCTTCCGGGCTTTCGGCGACCACGAACGCGACGGGCTGTCCGTCGAAGAGCACGCGATCGTTTTCGAGCGGGCGGAACGGATGACCGGGCAGTGCGACGGCGTCCTTCCACTTGCTGTCCCGGTAGGCCGCTTTGGGTCGGTTCTCGTGTGTGTAGATCTTGACGACGCCGGGGAAATGTTCGGCTGCTGCCGTATGGATGGCGCGGATGCGGCCGGTGGCGATGGTCGCAGGCACCACATGCCCGTAGAGCATGCCCGGCCCGAAATGCTCTGCCGCATATCGTGCCCGGCCCGTCACCTTCAACGGGCCGTCAATGCGCGAAACCGGCAGGCCGACGGTTCTGGATTGATTGAGCATGTTCGCCTCCTACTGGATCGCTTTGACCGTCTGATTCTGCGGACGGCCGCCAACGGCCTGCCGCAGCGCGCGCACGATGGCGCGGTGGGCGAGAGAGATCTTGAAGGCGTTATCGCCCCGGCCTTCCGCTCCCGCCAGCAAGCGATCGGCGAGGCGGACGAAGGTCTCTTCTCCGGCTGGCGCGCCGGCAAATTCCGCCTCGGCCAGTGGATCGCGCCATGGTTTGTGAGCAACCCCGCCGAGCGCGACACGCAGTTCGACGAAACGTCCGTCGGCAACCTGCACGGCCGCGGCGACTGAGACGAGCGCGAAGGCATAAGAGAGGCGGTCGCGCAGCTTCAGATAGGTGTGATGCCCGGCGAAATGGTTGGCTTCGAGCCGGACGCCAGTGACGATCTCGCCACGGCCGAGCGTGTTGTCCCTCTCCGGTGTGTCGCCGGGCAGGCGGTGGAAATCGGCGAAGGCGATCTCGCGCGTGCCATCCGGCCCCTCGACCTCCACCGTGGCGTCCAGCGCAGCCAGCGCCACGCACATGTCGGAGGGATGCACGGCGATACATGCATCGCTCGCACCGAGGATGGCATGGATGCGGTTGAGGCCGCCGATAGCCTGACAGCCGCTGCCAGGCTCACGCTTGTTGCACGGCGATGCCGGGTCATAGAAATAATAACAGCGGGTACGCTGGAGCAGATTGCCGCCGGTCGTCGCTGCATTGCGCAGTTGCGGCGAGGCGCCGGCGAGGATGGCGCTCGACAAAAGCGGAAAGTGTTGTTTGATTCGCGGATCGTAGGCGACAGCCGAATTGCTGGCCAGTGCGCCGATCCGCAGGCCGCCGTCGGGCAGTTCGACGATCTCCTTCAACGGCAGACGATTGATATCGACAACGGCCTCCGGCTGAGCGATGTCATATTTGATCAGGTCGATGAGATTGGTTCCGCCGGCCAGCAATTGTGCCTGCGGATTGGCCATCAGCGCGGCAACCGCATCGCCGACGGATTCGGCGCGCGTGTAGGAAAAGGGTTTCATTCCGCGGCCTCCCGATGGCGGTTTCCAGCCTGGTCCGCGAGTACCGTCTCAATGGCGTCCGCAATGTTCGTGTAGGCGCCGCAGCGACAGAGGTTGCCGCTCATCAGTTCGCGGATCTCTTCGCGGCCTTGCGGATGGCCTTCGTTGATGAGGCCGACGGCCGAACAGATTTGCCCGGGTGTGCAATATCCGCACTGAAAGGCATCGTGCTCGAGGAAGGCTCTCTGCAAAGGGTGCATGTCGCCGTGTGTGCCGAGACCCTCGATCGTGGTAATCTCGGCGCCGTCAAGCGTGATGGCGAGCTTGAGACAGGAATTCATCCGTTCGCCATCGATCAGCACCGTGCAGGCGCCGCACTGCCCGTGGTCGCAGCCTTTCTTGGTGCCGGTCAGTTCGAGCTCGCTGCGCAGCAGGTCGAGCAGGGTTGTCCAGGGATGGACATCCAGGGTGTGAGCCACGCCATTGATATCGAGGATGAGCGAAGAGGTGGGGAGGCTCGATTGAGCGCGCGGAGTGTCCATATCTTCTGCCTTTTCATTGCGGGAACTGTTCGCTAACGAGAGGCAGCCTCCATTGTTCCTGCTCGCGGCGGATGGTCCGTGTTTCGGCAAGTTCAATGCGGGTTAGTGGTTGGTGTAGCGCCCCTATGTCCGGGCGAAGTGCGCCAGCATCGGCATCGTCTTGAAAACACAGCAGCGGAAATCAAATTGATAGTGCCAGAATTGTCATTGAAAGGAGGATTGCGATGCTGGCCGATGTCTATTTCTCTGTTCCCCTTCAGGTGTCATTTCCCAACGGGGTGACGCGCTCGTTCGAAAGCGTCCACGACACCGTCGATTTTCTCGCGAATGAATGGCCTCTCCGGCATGGCGAGCGTTACAAACGCGCCTGCGAGAAATGCAGGGCTGCGCTCTTCCGGATGGCGCCCGTCGCTGTTGCGCGCGAGGCGTTCGTCGCCGCGTGCCTTGAGGCCGGCCTTCCCGTCCAAGGTCTCCCGCCGGCCTGGCATCGGTCTGGCCCTTCATCGCCGCCGCGGATGAGCGCTTAGCGGTTGTTCGCTAGACGTCGGTTGGAACATACGCGCGTGCCGCCGGTTTGGTTTTCACGACCGGCAGGAGTTCCCGATGACCAACGACCATGAAGACAAGATTCGCGCCCGTGCCATTCCAATTGGCGGAAGTCTTCGAAGGCGGGTCACGTTTGGTCACTGGATCAAGCGCGGAAGAGCTTGATGCTGAGACTGGAGCCGTACTCTCGATGAACCCCGCTCCACCTTCGCCAGGCCGAGCGGCGTTTCCTTTCGGACGAAATCGGACACTGGGCGCTCCGGACATTTGAATCGCGAAAACCAGCCCCATTGTCATGCATTAAGGCCGTCAGATGGCGGTATGCGAGCAAAAGTCAAAAGCGAGGAGAAACCGATGACAGATACTGATCGTGACGAACAAATTCGCCGGCGTGCGTACTGGATCTGGGAGGAGGAGGGATGTCCGGCCGGTGAGGATTTGCGCCATTGGTCAATGGCGGAAGCGGAGTTCGAGGCTTCAAAGAAGGGTTCCAGCGGAGACGCCGCTACGACTGAGGTACCCACCGTGGAAATCTCGACCGGAGATGAGCCGGCTCGCAAGAAAATCAAAAGTACCGAAGGGCCTTGAACCCGTGAACCACCTCGCTCACGCAATCCAGGTCGCCCAGTCGGCACATGAAGGCCAGGCCGACAAGACCGGACGATCCTATTTCGAGCACTGCCGTCGCGTCGCCTCCCTCGTCACAGATGAAACCGGAAAAATCGTCGCCTATCTGCATGACGTGGTCGAGAAGGGCAAAGGATGGACGCTGGATCGGCTGCGGGAGGAGGGTTTCCCGCCCGACGTCATCAGCGCGGTGGATGCGATGACGCGGCGAGAGGATGAAGGGTGGGAGGCATTTGTCCGTCGGGCTGCTTCGAACTCTGTCGCAAAGCCCGTGAAGCTGGCAGACCTTGAGGACAACCTTTCTCAAGTGCAGACGATCGGCGAGGATGGTGAGAAGTATCTGCGAGCCCTTCGTCTAATCACGGAACTCTGATAGCGTCTCGGCAGGCGGCTAGCCGGCAACCGACGACAGGAACGCCTCGGTCAACATCGCCTCCATCTGAGCTGTAAAGCGGCTTTCGAGCAGCTTCAGCGATGCGTCATGCGTTTCGTCCGTGCCGCTACAGACGGCATCGATCAGGATAATCGCGCTATATCCAAGTGGCGAGAACGCAGACGTCGATTTCCGCACCGGTGATGACCAGCGTATCGACGCCGAGCCCTTTCAGAAACGCGTTGAGCCGTCCGTCGATCTGCGGGCGGTGCGAACACGGCGAGTTCCAGAAGGATCCCATACTTCTCGGCCGGCAAGTGATTGGCCGTCATCATCCACCACCGATGGCCACTCCATCGCGCGAACTACGGGTATGCTGCTAAGGGTGCACCGGGACGCGGTCAAGGACGTGGCTAAAGGCGCGCCGGAATGTTCGAACAGGGTCATGCAGTGAGTAGACCTGAACGAAACCTAGTCCACGTGCTTCGCCGTCGCCCCCGGTGTGGTTGTCAGCCTGTACTCCACCATCTCCTCCGACGTCAGGTAGTAAAGTCGGTCCGGGGGCGTTTCCAGTGCGTTGATCCAGAGCCCGTTGCTGATGCCCATCTCGTCCAGATGTCGGGCGATGCGCGCCGTCATGCTTTGGGCGCCCGACATGGCTTGCTCGGGAGAAGGCTGTCCTTGGCCGGCGTTGAAAACCTGATGGACGCCGAGGATGGCGTCCTTTTCCGCCTCGCGCCCGACCCCGCCGGCAAAGACAAGGGGGCAGGAGGACGCGCAGATCGCCTTCGTCGCCACTTTGGTATTCAGGCCCTTCTCGCGGATCAGCGTCGACATCGCCAGCGCATCCTCGACGGAGCCGCCCGGCGAATTCAGCAACACTGCTTTCACATACTCGCCGCGTGCTGCGATCTCTTTGGCGAAGCGTTCGGCTGCGCCTACATCGATCGACCCCTCCGCCTTGAGCATGCCGCTGGCGAGGAGTTCGAAGCGCATCGGCTGGCGTAGGACCTCGGGTGAACTCTCGGGTTCAACCGGCGACGACCGGGGAACGCCATCCGTCAGCGCAGGCGGAAGCACGGGGTCTTCTGTCCTCATCGGATCATGGCCCGGGAGCGAGGTATTCACCAGGCTCATCTCCCGCAAGTCCACGACGAGGAAGGCGCCCGCTGCCACCAGAAGCCCGAAGAAAGCGCCGCGCATCAGCGGGCCGTCGTCGGCGCGCAGAAGGGCTGCCCTCAAGCGTGGGACGAGTGGCGGGTGTTTCACGCGGGCGGCCCTTTGCGAGGCGTCTTCGCAGACACGTCGAGGCTGGTGATGTTGGACTCGGCCCGCCCGCGCTCGTCCTCGGTTTCCGCCGACTGTAACGCTTGTTCCACGTCCATCCCCTGTCGGCCGAGCGCTCGCTGCACCTCGATAGCTTCCAGAAGTTCTGCGGCGGTAATCCGCTGCGCAAAGGGTAGCCGCTCCTCCTGCCGGCGGATTGCACCGTGAACGACTGCGAGGATGAATACGAGGACGGCCGGAAGGAGGTCGATGGAGATTGCGCCTGCCCAAGCAGGAATGAAATCGTCGGCATAGCGCAGAACGGCTTCGGCAGAAGACAGCGGCACGAAGCGGCGCTCCGCCACAGGCTCCCGTGCCAATATATCGTTTGCGGCCTGCGATAGCACCAGCGACTGAGCGGATACAGAAGCACGGATCGTTTGCATGACTTGGTCCTGCCGGTCCGCAAGGTCGGCAGCCTGGCCATCGGCAACGGGCGCGATGAAACCGAGCGACAGGTCCTCGGCGGCCCGCTTGACGGAGGGCGCGATCGAAGTCTGTTCCAGCGAGGTTATGACGCCAGAGAGCGCTACGACCTCGGCAGAGAATTCATCGCTGCGCGGCTCCACGGCCCCTCGCGCCGAAACTAATGTGCGCATGGTCGCTAGGTGGCTCCGCCCCTGGTCGAAGAGCGTGGCGACCCGTTCACGGGAGGCGATGATGCCGGTCTCAAGCTCGCTCAATTGCGAGGACATCTGCGACAGAAGCTGGACGACGCTGCCGGAACCCGTTGTTCCCGTTAATGCTCCGTTCTTGCGTTCGTCCTCTGCAAGCTTCGAAAAGCGTTCCGATGTCCGCTGGATGTCCGGCAGCAAGCTTTGTGCTGCCAGTGCGTTCTGATGTGCCTGGTCGAGGTCGGCCGTATAATCCTGCACCGTCTCGGCAAGATGCTGTTCTAACGCCGCGGATCCGGCAAGGGCTGCCGCGTTCAGCCAGCTCGACATGGCGATGATCATGGCGCAGCCGAGTGCCATCACCCCGATCATGGCGCCGCGGGATGCCGCTCCGGTGACATGCGGATAAAAGCGCGCCATGTAGGACCAGAAGGCATAGATCGCCACAGAAACCGAAGCCGAGTAGATGATGGCGGCAAAAAAGACAGCGGTCGCAGAACCGTCGAGAAGGCTGCGAACCCCGAGATAGGTATAGACGCCGGATGCCAAAGCGAGGACAGCAAGCGCAAAGCGCGTCATGGTTTCGACGGCGAGGACGCTGTCCTGCAAGCGATGCGATGCGCCAAGCGCCATAAAAATCTCCGACGGAGTTGAGTTCTTAACAAGTTCTGAAGAAGGGGGCAAAATGAAGGCTTAGCTCGATTTTACCACGTCCGTGCCACCGGTGCTGCCTGCTTCCAGTACTTGATCGCGGTACCAAGCTGGGCAGCTACAAGTATGGGCCATGCCATCCGTGCGCCGCAAAGTATGATCGCTATCGCATCGAGCGAGCGCGTACACCATCAAGGTATCGCCGACCGTGGCCTCGATGCGCCGGGTCGACGCCCACTAGGGCAGGTACCAATGTCGTTCGGTCGGGTGACACGTGGCGCGCGAGACGGGTGACGGGACGGGACGGGATGCAAGGAAGGGTGCCGCTCAGCCGGGATACCACCCTGCGCCATTCGGCCGGTAAGGTCGGCAGTCGTATGCGGCGCGCGCCGAAAGACGAACCCAAGACAACGACTTCACGGAAGGATGCAGCGCTCTTCATGCCCACCAGTTTCCAAGTTGAACCGGCTTTCAAGCCAGTTTCGACGGGACCCTGTTCCAGGAGGTGCGAACTCCGGATCATCATCAACTTACCTTGAACGGGGCAATGCCGAGAGGCGGATGCCTCACACTTCCCTAAGCGATCCGATTGCCCGAGTAAGCTAAGTCGTCGGCCTCGCTAGTGGAGCTGGTTCAAAAAGTAGTTGCAATGGTTGGGGTCGGCGATCCTGATCCCATCAAGAGCTGGAAACTAATCTCGGTAAAGGCTTTTTGCTCGGCTCAAGGTCACTAGACCGAGCCTATTTTTACCCCGACGCCCGTCGGCCCGTTCAATGCTGCATTGATAGTTTCCGGTACTCCCCACCGCAAAACTAGCCTCAATGGAGCAGTAGATCCTCTTCCCGGTTGGTTCAAGGCTCCGCCGCATTCGATCTAGGCTGAAGACGCGCTGCCAGCGAGGTGCCTCGGGCACTCAAACAAAAAGGTAGAGAACGCCCTTTGTCGGCGATAGGGCTTTTGCACGTACGCTCCCGAGGCCGTGCTTTGGGTTAGAGAGACTGTTCGATACCGGAATGCAGCCAGCGGTAATGCTGCAACAGCACCTTCTATTCACTGATAATTAACCACAAAATGCTCTCAATAGGTGAGGTTTAGTTTTGCGTCCTTTTTAGCCTGCTTTTACGGACAAGGACGGTGCGCAAATTGCTGGGGTCGAGAACAAGCCCAAACCTAACCCTAGTTGCCCCGACTTGCGAAGTTGCTTTTCATGCATCGCCGATATGGGAGGCTGGCACACCGTTCTCGTCCTCATCGACGCTTGTGCGACCCACAGCCAATTCAGCCGCCAGACGGCGTAATTTGTTGCTTTCAAGCGCTGTGTTGCTTGGTTGCTTAATGGCTGGCACCGCATACCCTGTATTGGCGCAGACCGCCTGGACCGGAGCTTCGGGGAACGACGACTGGTTCGACGCAGGAAACTGGGACACTTCGGCCGTACCGGATGCGTCCACGTCTATCGAAGTGAACCCCGGCAATGCCATCATTTCCGGCAACGATGCCGAAGGCGACACGGTCACCATACGATCTGGCGGCACGGTGACCGTGACGGGGGCGGGGTCCACATTGACGACCACGGAAACCCGTGCGGATGGCGGGGCGTTCAATATCGAAAACGGCGGCCTGGTCACCAACAGCAGTGGCATTGTCGACGGTGTTGTCACTGTGTCCGGGGAGGATGGTGGCGGAAATGCCTCAACCTGGATCAACAACGGCTATTTCTTGGTCGGTGAAAGCGCCACTGGCTCACTGAACATCCTCAATGGCGGCAAGGTTCTCGTAAACACGGATGCGTATCTTGGGCAATTGTTCCACGGCGACGCGCTGGTTTCTGGAAACGGTTCATCCTGGGAAAATACCGGACGGCTGACGATCGATAAGGCAAGTTTGCGGATTGAGGATGGCGGGCGTATCACAAATACGCTGGCTATTATTGGCGACACCAGCACCGCAGATGTGGTCGTCACCGGCGGAGTCTCGACATGGGTCAATTCCGGGCAGCTTACGGTTGGCAGCTTTGGTACAGGTACCATGCGCATCGAAGACGGCGCCACCGTCACCAGTTCCCAGGGCTATGTAGGAGCCGGTGCCAGCAGTGTCGGGATCGTTACAGTGACGGGGAGCAACTCGAGCTGGGAGGTGACGGACTTCAACCTCGTCCTAGGAAATTTCGGCGTCGGCTCGATGACCATCGAAGATGGGGCGCGTGTTTTTGCCAAGACGGGCGTCCACCTCGGCATTTCAGGGACAAATGCTAGCGGGACGTTGAGTGTCAACGGCACGCCTGGGGCTCGGGGGACTCTGGAAACGCGTGGATTCCGGGGCGGCCTGGGAACCGCTGACCTGACAATCGATGGCGGTATTGTGCGCGCTATCGACGATAACGCCTCGTTCTTTTCCAACTACGGCGGTCAGCAGGTGAACCTTGGCGCCGGCGGTGGAATCATCGACACGAATGGTCACGATATCCGCATCACTCCTGTGATTGCCGGCGTGGGCGGTTTGACCAAGGACGGCTTGGGTACGTTGTCCCTGACCGGTGAGAACACTTTCAGCGGCGGCACCACAATCGTCGAAGGCATCCTGCAGCTTGGCGACGGGGGAACGACGGGTTGGATCTTTGGCGACGTTACCAATAACGGTATTCTGGCCTTCAATCGCGCGGGTTCAGTGACATTCGACGGCGTCATCTCGGGCAACGGTGCGGTCGAGAAGGCCGGTTCGGGTGCGACGATCCTGACCGCAAACAACAGCTATACCGGGGGCACCAAAATCACGGCCGGCACGCTCCAGCTGGGCGACGGCAACACGACCGGCAGCATTCTCGGAGACGTCACCAATGAGGGTGTGCTGGCGTTCAACCGCTCGGACAATGTCAATTTTTCCGGCCTGATCTCGGGTAACGGCGGGGTTGAACAGGGCGGCACCGGCAAGACAACGCTGACCGCTGACAATACCTTTGCAGGCGCCACCACGATTGCCGACGGCACGTTACAACTGGGAAATGGCGGCACCACGGGCTCCGTCGCCGGGAATGTTACAAACGCTGGTACTCTGGTCTTTGATCGGTCCAACACCTTAGTGTTTGACGGCGTCATCTCGGGCAGCGGAACGATGGTCAAGAACGGTGCCGGGGTGCTGGAACTGACTGCGGACAACAGCTATCTCGCCGCCACCACGGTGAATACCGGTACGCTGTTGGTCAACGGCGACCAGAGTGCGGCGACCGGATTGACCACGGTGAACAGCGGCGCCACGCTCGGCGGCAGGGGCACGCTGGGCGGCGACGTAACGATCGCCGACGGTGCTGTCCTGGCGCCGGGCAACAGTCCCGGCACCCTGACGATCAACGGCGACCTGTCGCTCGCCAGCGGCGCGACATTGGACTACCAGTTCGGCGAAGCAGGCGTGGTCGGCGGCGCCCTCAACGATTTGGTCAATGTCGGCGGTGACCTGATCCTGGACGGGACGCTCAATGTGTCCGTGTCGTCCGGCGGCCCCTTCGGCAGCGGCATCTACCGCGTGTTCAATTACGACGGCACCTTGACCGACAACGGACTCGAACTCGGTACGATGCCGTTCGGCAGCGACACCATCGTGCAGACGGCGGTGAACCACCAGGTAAACCTGATCAATACGGCAGGGCTGGACCTGAGTTTCTGGGACGGTGGTGCCGGCCTCAAGAATGACGGGACGATCAATGGTGGCGACGGCGTCTGGCATGTTGGCGGCGCCGACGACAACTGGACCGAGGCGACCGGAGCAATCAACGCCCCATACCAGAACGGCAGCTTCGCCGTCTTTGCCGGCGCGTCCGGCACGGTGATGGTGGACAATAGCGACGGTGCTGTGAAGGTTGCGGGCATGCAGTTTGCCACCGATGGCTATGCGATCACTGGCGATGCGCTGACGCTCGTCGGGCCGCAGGTGACGGTCCGCGTCGGCGACGGCACGGCGACAGGCGCAGGGTATACCGCCACCGTCGACGCGGAACTGACCGGCACCAGCCAACTCGTCAAGACCGATCTCGGCACGCTCGTGCTGACCGGCACGAACACGTATACCGGCGGCACGGCGCTTAATGGCGGTACGGTGCGGATCGCCTCCGGCGCCAATCTCGGTGACGCCACGGGTGGATTGTCGTTCGATGGCGGTACGCTCAATACCACCGCCGATATCACCTCCGGCCGCAGCGTGGATCTGGCTGGTGCAGGCACATTCCTGACCGAAGCAGGCACGACGGCGACGCTTACAGGCAGTGTGAGCGGCGTCGGTTCCCTGATCAAGGATGGAGCGGGAAACCTCGTCATCTCCGGCAATGCAACTCAGACCGGCGGCACCACGATCACCGCCGGAACGCTGCAGGTGGGCAATGGTGCCACCTCGGGCAGCCTCGAGGGTAATGTTACGAACAACAGCATCCTGGCGTTCAACCGCTCCGACGACATTACCTTCAATGGCACGATCATTGGTAGCGGTTCTTTCAACAAGCTTGGTTCGGGTACAACTACTCTGACCGGCGACAGCCGCTATAGCGCCGGCACCACAATTGCCGACGGCACCTTAGAACTCGGCAACGGCGGCACATCCGGCTCGATCCTGGGCGACGGCGACGTCACCAACAACGGCATCCTGGCGTTCAACCGCGCGGATGTCGTGACATTCGACGGCGCCATTTCGGGGACGGGGGGTGTCCATCAGATCGGTAGCGGGAAGACCATTCTCACTGCCGACAACACTTATACTGGCGGCACCACGATTGCCGACGGCACCTTGGAACTCGGAGACGGTGGCACGACGGGCTCGCTTCTGGGCGACGTGACCAACAATGGCACTCTGGCCTTCAACCGCACGGATGTGGTGACATTCGACGGTGCAATTACCGGAACCGGCGGCATCGACCAGATTGGAATGGGAACCACCATTCTCACGGGCGACAGTTCCGCCCTGACGGGCAGTTCCCAGGTCAAGAAGGGAATTCTCGCGGTCAACGGTATTCTGGGCGGATCGATGGCGGTCAGAGGCGGGCGACTTCAGGGCATTGGACAGGTGGGGGAAACCACTAACTTTGCAGGCGGCACGATTGCACCCGGAGATTCGATCGGCATGCTCACCGTCGCCGGCGACTATGTCGGCAGTGGAGGCACGCTGGAAATCGAGACCGTGCTTGGCGATGACAGTTCTGCCACCGACAAACTGATCGTTACCGGCAACACGTCGGGCAATACGAATGTGCACGTGATCAACCTCGCCGGTGCCGGCGCACAAACCGTCGAAGGCATCAAGATCATCGATGTCGCCGGCGCCTCTGATGGCAGCTTCACGCTTCTCGGGAACTATGTGTTCGAGGGCGACCAGGCGGTGATAGCAGGTGCTTACGCGTATCGCCTCTATCAGGGCGGCGGGAGCACAACCACCGACGGCGATTGGTATCTGCGCTCGGTCCTGAATGTCGAAACGCCCCTCTACCAGCCGCTCACTCCGATCTACGAAGTCTATGCAGACGTGCTGCAGAGTTTCAACCAACTTGATACGCTGCAACAGCGCCTTGGCAACCGCTCATGGTCGAACGGCGCGGCCGTGGCGAACTCGGCGGTCGATGCCGACAGTGCGGGAAGCGGCATGTGGGGGCGGATCCTTGGCCGACAGGTAAGCAT
The DNA here is from genome assembly GCF_030733845.1 of Shinella zoogloeoides. NCBI lineage: Bacteria > Pseudomonadati > Pseudomonadota > Alphaproteobacteria > Hyphomicrobiales > Rhizobiaceae > Shinella > Shinella zoogloeoides. The sequence continues at coordinate 450,264 of NZ_CP132313.1, read as the reverse complement.
CGACCCCAAGCAGTCGACTACAGGCGCGAACTATAACGTCGACATCTGGCAATTGCAGGGCGGGGTCGATGGCGAGCTCTACTCTGGAGATGCAGGTGATCTGGTCGTCGGTGTTTCCGGGCGCTACGGCACAATCTCCGCCGATGTGTCTTCGACTTTCGGCGACGGCTCGATCACAAGTACCGGTTTTGGCCTGGATGGGTCGATGACCTGGTACGGGACATCCGGACTTTATCTTGATGCCCAGGCGAACGCCACCTGGTACGACAGCGACCTTTCCTCTTCCGCTGTGGCTACCGGCCGGATTTCGGGCAATGACGGCTTCGGCTATGCATTCGGACTGGAGGCTGGACGGCAGATTGCGCTCGGCGCCAATTGGTCAGTGACCCCGCAGGCACAGCTGACCTATTCGAAAATCGACTACAACGACTTTACCGATTCCCTCGGCGCCGCGGTTTCGCTGAAGGACGCGCATAAGCTCAGAGGGCGCCTTGGCATTTCTGCGGACTACGAGAACAGCTGGGCCGACAGCAGCGGCCAGACACGCCGTGTCCACGCCTATGGCATCGCAAACCTCGACTACGACTTACACTCGAACTCGGGTGTCCGGGTTTCCGGCGTCAAGTTCATGACCGAGCAAGAAGCACTCTGGGGTGGCCTCGGTCTAGGGGGCACCTACAGGTGGGGCAATGATAAGTACGCCATTTATGGAGAAGCCACGATCAACACGAGTCTAAACAACTTCGGGCATAACCATGCTCTGACAGGGAGCATGGGCCTGAATGTTAAATTCTAGGATGCAAATATGCTTGTAGCCCACACAAGCTCTTTTTAGCGGCAAACAACCATCTGAAAACGCTCAAATAGCCTTGTCTCAGCGACGTCGCCGCCAGGGAAAAGCGGTGATATCGCCGTTACCTGGCGCCTATCTTCAAAAGATTTAACCACCCGCCAAGCAACTCCCGCCACCGTCAGCCTCAATCAAGCCGGAAGCACCAAGGAGGAAGCGTAGCCACCTGTTCAACGGGGCATCGCTTTACCGCTATCGGGTTTCGTGATCATGGTAACAAATGATACAGTATTTAGGAGGGCGTTGTGAAACGGGAGGTAACTTGGCCATGTTCGGACCAGCTTCACCCGATATTTACGGACACAGGGGTAATCACAGTCTTAGCCATGTGGACGAGGGGCAAGAGTTGATCTTGGTGTGCGGTACGGTATGAGCTATCAGAGCGTCATTGGTCTGCTGAATACCAGTATGTCGGCGATCTTTTGTGTGTCCCTGTTTGTTCTTTGGCTTCATCATAAACACCTTAGATATATTGGTATCCTAGTTCTTTCATATGCCATAAGGGTTCTCTGCTTCGGCATATTCTATTTTGCCTTTGCGTTCGAGAACCCCGTATTGCGGTTGTCGGCTAATGTATTCCTAATGCTGGCAATGATATTGTTGTCCGTCGGGTTGTCCAACCGGCGCGGACGAAGGCCGCGCTATGAGTTCCTCGTCAGTATCGCTGCGGTTGCGTTGGGAGCGCTCTATTACCATCAGTTCGTAGCGCTTAGCCTGCTGGCGCGAGTTATTTACCTAAACTGCGGGCTCGCTGCGGTCGGTTTCATCATGCTGCTGGACGTTGCAAAGGCCTCATATCGAACTCCGGTTGAGCAAGTGCTGTTTGGCCTTATCATCATTTCGTGTGCGGGTTTCTTGCTCAGGCCTCTTTATTTACTCGCGTCAGGCGCCGAGGTCGGACAGTTCGAAGGAAGTTATTGGCTGGTCGTCTCGATCTCGGATGCTCTTATTTGCGCAATGACGGCGGTGGGCATATTCGCGGTGATCGCAAGCGACGTTATGGAGGGCATGAAATCGGAGGCTCAAGTCGACGCTCTGTCCGGGCTATTCAATCGCAGGGGTTTTGAACCCCGTGCGCGCGATGCGTTGGCGCGACAGACAAGCAACGCCCCGGTTGCGGTGATCCTGAGCGACCTCGATCACTTTAAGTCGATTAACGATCGCTTTGGGCATGTCGGCGGCGACAGGATTATCCGACGTTTTTCAGAAGTTCTCAAAGAAAAAGCCCCGCGTGACGCGATTATAACCCGCCTTGGCGGCGAGGAATTTGCGGTAGTTCTCCCACCCGGCAAGGCCACAACCGCGCACCTGTTAGCCGAAGAGGCTCGGAAGGCATTCAAAGAGGTCGCGCCGTCCGTCGTTTCGGAAGAGGCCTACCCGACGGCCAGTTTCGGAATTGCAATTGCGCAGGAGGGTGAAGGCCTCGAGGCTCTTATGGATCGTGCTGATCGCGCACTTTACCAGGCCAAAGCAGATGGACGCGATTGTGTTCGACCCGTTGGCAAAAATCTGCGCGCTGGAATGGCGTCCAGTTGAGAGACGGTATCCAGCTTGCCAGCGCTGTTTTGGCTATCGACAGGTTCTGACCCAGTTTGCGATTTCATACGGTACGGTACTCTCATACGCAACATTGCGAAGCATCGGCCGGATTGCAGCAGGAGATTTTTGCGCCCTTGTTCTCGGCTAACCAACGATCCCGCGGCTTGCAGCTCGCCGGTCTTGCGGTCAGCGCCACCTCGATTTTGTCCTCGGCCATGCGCGGCGACGATGCGCAGTAGAGCGCCATCGGTCGATTTCCGTCGCTGACTTCAAAGGTCAGCTTGACCGCCGGATCGAGCCGAACGTGATCGGAAACCTTGCGGATGATCGCCGAGAACTTACCCGCCGGCATGTGGCTCCGGCCGTCCTCGTCGACATCCCAGAGCTGGACGAACATCTCCGACCACGCTTCGGGATTGGCGCCGCAGTCGAGCGCCGAGAACGCGCCCGCCTTGACCTCTGTCACATGGTAGCCCGTCTTCACTGGGTGCCCGTCATAGACGAACACCAGCGGCGCTTCGGGCGAGGCCGCGAGACCGTCGAGAAGCTGGCCGAGCGTGATATCGGGCAAAACGGCCTTGTCGATCGCATTCATTCGCGCTACTCTTCAATTATTCAAGGATTATTGAAATATGGACGAGCGTCAAGCCCTCACATCATTCGCGGCCCTGTCGCAGGAAACGCGCCTCGCCATCGTCCGCACGCTGGTCGTCGCAGGACCGGACGGGCTTGCCGCCGGCGTGATCGCCGAACGGATGGGCGTCTCGCCCTCGAATGTGTCCTTCCATCTGAAGGAGCTGGAGCGCTCAGGCCTTATCGCGCAGCGGCGCGAATCCCGCTCGATTGTCTATAGCGCCAACTACGATGCGCTGGCCGATCTCGTGAAATTCCTCATGGAGGATTGCTGCGCCGGGCATCCGACAATCCGCGAGAGCGTCGGGCGATCCGATGGCTGCTGCAGCACCGATACCGCGCGCAGCGAGGGCGGCGTCCGTGCGTAGTGCGAAGGTTCCTGTCGGCATCGTCGCCGCGCTCGGCCTGACCCAGATCATCGGCTACGGCACCCTCTACTACAGCTTCAGCATTCTGGCCCCCGGCATGGCGGCTGACCTCGGCATCACCGTCGCGCAGGTCTTTGCCGTGTTCTCGGCGTCGCTCTTCGTTGGCGGCCTGTCGGCGCCCTATATCGGCCGCCAGATGGACCGTATCGGCGCGGCGACCGTGATGGCAATCGGCTCGGCGCTGTCCGCCTTGACCTTGATCCTCTGCGCCTGGTCGCCTTCGGTGGCGATCTTCGCCCTTGCCATCGTCCTCCTGGAGATATCGTCCGGCATGGTCCAGTACCAGGCCGCGTTCGCGGCGCTGGTGGAAGCCGATCCCCGATCCGCGTCGCGGAGCATCACCTGTCTCACGCTGATCGCCGGCTTCGCCTCCACGATCTTCTGGCCGATCGCCACGGCGCTGCTCGGCTATCTCTCGTGGCGGGAAATCTATCTGGTCTATGCCGGGCTCAATCTTCTCGTCTGCATGCCGTTTCACGTCTGGATCATGCGGAAGGGAAAGGTTGCCGCGGCCGGCAGGCAAAGACCCATGCGCGAGCCTGTCGTCGGAGCTATTCCGCGCGAGCGCCGACGCGGCGCAGTGATCGTCGTGTCCGCTGCATTCGCGCTGCTGAGCTTCACGCTTGGCGCGATGCTGGCGCATATGGTGCCGATGCTCGGTGCGCTCGGCTTCGGGAGTGCCGCCGTCGTCATCGGCTCGCTGTTCGGACCCGCGCAGGTTCTCAGCCGCCTGATCAACATGATCTTCGGCACGCGGCTCGCGCCGCCGGGCCTTGCGGTTGTCTCCGCGACCTTGATGGTGCTGAGCGTCGTTATCTTGGCCCTGTCCGGCAACTGGCTCCCCGGCGCTATCGCCTTCTCGATTTGCCTCGGCCTCGGATCGGGCATCAACAGCATCGCACAGGGCAGCTTGCCCCTCTACCTGTTCGGCTCGGATGGATATGGCGCGCTCACCGGCAAGATGGCGGCAGCAAGACTGGCTGCTGGCGCTGCGGCGCCCTTTGCCTTCGCGGCGACGATGGAGCATGTCGGCATAGGCGCATCGCTCGTCCTGAGCGCAGCCCTCGGCTCCATCGGCATCGCAGCCTTTAGCGCGGTTGCGATGGCGACCAGGCGGACGCTTGTCGCCACCCCGAGCCCGTCAAACTGATCGCAGCGAAACGCGCTTCTCAAGCTCCGCCGCCTGTTCCTTGCGCTCGCTGTAGCGGTCGGTGAGATAGGCGGACGCATCGCGCGTGAGGATGGTGAACTTCACCAGTTCTTCGCAGACGTCCACCACCCGGTCGTAATAGGACGAGGGCTTCATCCGACCATCGGCGTCGAACTCTTGATAGGCTTTGGCGACCGAGGACTGGTTGGGAATGGTGATCATCCGCATCCAGCGGCCGAGGATACGCATCTGGTTCACGGCGTTGAAGGATTGGCTACCGCCCGAGACCTCCATGACCGCGAGCGTCTTGCCCTGCGTCGGCCGGACCGATCCGACCGAGAGCGGAATCCAGTCGATCTGCGACTTCATGATGCCGGTCATCGCGCCATGGCGTTCCGGGCTGACCCAGACTTGGCCCTCCGACCATTGCGAAAGCTCGCGCAGTTCCTGCACCTTCGGGTGGCCGACGGGTGCTTCATCGGGGAGCGGCAAGCCCTTGGGATCGAAGATCCGAACCTCGCATCCGAGCCGTTCGAGCAGCCGGCGAACCTCGAATGCAAGCAGGCGGCTATAGGACACTTCGCGCAGCGAACCGTAGAGGATCAGGATGCGCGGTCTGTGCGTCGCGTATGCGGGACGCAGGGCTTCGAGATCAGTCGAGTGCAGGTGATCGCCTTGCAATGCGGGGAATGTATCAGGCAATGCGCTTTCCCTCCTGATGATCTGTTCACCGTCCTCCTTGAAGAACGGTCCCTTGAAGGTATCTGGCAGGATGTCGAGGGCGACCTCGGACGGACGCGCGAGCCGGGTGCCGAGGGGAGTCACGACAAAGGGGCGATTGATCAGAATCGGTGTTGCGATCATCGCGTCGAGCAACTGGTTATCGCTTAAGTCCGGGTTGTGGAGGCCGAGTTCGGCATAGGGCGTGCCTTTCTCGCGAATGGCTTCCCGGACAGTCAGGCCGGCATCTGTGATCATCGTCGCAAGCTGCTCGCGGGTCGGCGGGCGCTGCAGATACTCGATGACGACGGGGTCCATCCCGGCAGCACGGATCAGTCCCAGCGTGTTGCGGGACGTTCCGCAAGCAGGGTTGTGGTAGATGGTGACGTCCATGGTCAATGCCTTTCGGTGACGGCGGTTCGGGAAACGGCAGGGGTGGCCTCGTACCAGTCCTTCGAGCGGTTCACGATCCAGACGACCGAGAGCATGACAGGCACTTCGATCAAGACGCCGACGACGGTGGCGAGTGCTGCACCAGACTGGAAGCCGAACAGGCTGATGGCGGCGGCAACCGCGAGTTCGAAGAAATTGCTGGCGCCGATCAGGGCTGACGGGCCGGCAACGCAATGCCGCTCGCCGGCCATCCGATTGAGCAGATAAGCGAGGCCGGAGTTCAAATAGACTTGAATCAGGATCGGCACGGCGAGCAAGCCGATGACAGCGGGCTGGGCGATGATCTGTTCACCCTGAAAGGCGAAGAGAAGAACCAGCGTCGCGAGCAGCGCCACCATTGAAATAGGCTGCAACCTTGCCAGCACGCCATCCAGTGCCCGCGTCGTTCCTTCAGCCGTGAGCCGGCGGCGGATGATCTGCGCGATAATGACGGGCACGACGATATAGAGAGCGACGGAGAGAACGAGCGTATCCCACGGCACGGTGATGGCGGAGAGGCCAAGCAGCAGGCCGACGATCGGAGCAAAGGCGACGACCATGATGGCGTCGTTCAACGCCACCTGCGATAGCGTGAACAATGGCTCCCCGCGTGTCAGGTTGCTCCAGACGAACACCATGGCCGTGCAGGGAGCCGCGGCCAGGATGATCAGGCCGGCGATGTAGGAGTCGATCTGGTCTGCAGGCAGGTAGGGGCGGAATAACCAGCCGATGAATAGCCAGCCGAGCAATGCCATCGAGAATGGCTTGACGGCCCAGTTGATGATCAGGGTCACGCCGATGCCGCGCCAGTAGGTGCCGACCTGCGCCAGAGACCGGAAATCGATCTTGAGCAGCATCGGAATGATCATCAACCAGATCAGGATCGCGACGGGGATGTTCACCTTGGCGACCTCGGCCGCGCCGATGATCTGAAAGAGACCGGGCATGACATGGCCGAGGGCAACACCGGCGATAATGCACAAGAATACCCAGATGGTCAGATAGCGCTCGAAGGTGGACATCAGGCGGACTTTCCCTGCGGCGACGTCGAACCTTCCATCGCACCGATCTGGCGAAGCTTCGTTTCGAGCGCCATGTGATCGATGGATGCCAGCGGCAGACTGACGAACGCGGCAATCCGGTTCTTGAGGAAACGTGCGGCCTGAGCGAAGGCACGCTGGATCTCGACGTCCGAGCCCGTGACGGCGGCAGGGTCTTCGATACCCCAATGGGCGGTCATCGGATGGCCGATCCAGATCGGGCAAGCTTCGCCAGCGGCGCTGTCACAGACGGTGAAGATGAAATCCATCTGCGGCGCACCGGGTTCCGCGAACACGTCCCAGCTCTTCGACGAGAAGCCCGTCGATGGATAGCCCAACGCTTCCAGCTCCTTCAGAGCACGCAAATTGACCTCGCCCTTCGGCTGGCTGCCGGCGGAGAAGGCTTTGAACCGTCCGCCACCCTCCTTGTTGAGGATGGATTCGGCGAGAATAGAACGAGCGGAATTGCCCGTGCAGAGGAACAGCACGTTGTAGGTCTTGTCAGTCATGGTCGTGGTCCGTGGTTAGGTCGGCGGGTTGGTGAGCCTCATGATGGTCGCTGACGATGGGCAGATCGAGGAAAGCTGGCGCGTCGCCAGCACGGCTGCGGGCACGCTGTCCCGTTGAACTTCCGAAAATCCGATACGTGCGAAGAACAGCGCCACACTCGTCGTTGCGAGAAAGACGTCACCATCCCGACCGAGGCCGGCCAGGGTCTGCTCGACCAATGCCCCACCCAGGTTTTGTCCGCGGTGATCGGGAAGCACGACGACCGACCGGAGGAGAAAATCGTCGCCACAACGCTCGACGCCGGAGAAACCGACGATCCGGTCATCCGCCGACACGGCTTTGAAGAAAGCCCGGCCGTGATCCTCGACGTCACCGGTTGGCAGATGGGTGTCTATCAAAGCTGCTTTGAGACCGATGTCATTGCCTGCAACCTGCTCCAGCCGGATCGTGCTCATGACAGCTTCGCCTCCGGCGCGCAGCAGGGCGTCAGCTCGGCGATGAGCGGCGCGCAAAGCTCCGTCGAGCCGCCGCAGCAATCCTTCAGGAGGAATAGGGTCAGTTCGCGCAGACCATTGAGATCGGCTCGGTAGATGATCGACCGGCTCTGCCGCTCGCTCGTGACGAGCCCGGCCCGCGAAAGTGTCGCGAGATGCGCCGACATGGTGTTCTGCGGCACGTCGATGAGACGGGCGAGTTCGCCTGCCGGAATGCCGTCGGGTTCGTGGCGCACGAGCAGCCGGAAGGTCTCCAGCCGCGTGGTCTGGGCTAAGGCGCCGAGCGCCGCAATCGCTTTTTCGTTATCCATATATCCAGAATAGTGGATATTATATCCTTGTCAACCAAGTAAGCATCCTGCACTTCCAGCAACAGCTGGAATTTCGTGATTTGCCGTCAAGAGTGAGCAATATCGCAGGTCTTCCCGGCCCGCTTTCGTCCCTGTCATCTCCCTCCATGGACGCACGATTTTTAGCCCCGCATGGCCAATCGCCATCCAATCCCGACCGCCGCCGAAATGGCAAGGGTGATGATTACGGAGAGCTTGAGACGGAAGATGGCGAATGCGGCCAGCAGGGCTAGGGCCAGCGAGGGCACGAGCAATGATCCGAGGACAGGTACGTCCAAGGTGATCGGACCAAGCACCACAGGTGCGACCTCGGCGAATAGCACGTGCAGACCGAACCAGACCGCAAGGTTGAGGATGACCCCGACGACCGCCGCCGTGATAGCCGACATCGCCCCGCCGAGCGCCGCGTTGCCACGCATTTTCTCGATGAAGGGCGCGCCGGCGAATATCCAGAGGAAACTCGGCAGGAAGGTTACCCATGTCGTGAGGATCGCGCCCAGCGTCGCCGCCGCCAGCGGGGAGAGGGACCCCGGATCGCGATAGCCTGCGAGAAAGCCGACGAACTGCGTCACCATGATGAGCGGACCGGGCGTCGTCTCTGCCATGCCAAGGCCGTCAAGCATTTCGCCCGGGCGAAGCCAGCCGTAGTTTTCCACGGCAGCCTGAGCCAATAGGCGAGGACGGCATAGGCGCCGCCGAAGGTTACGACGGCCATCTGGCTGAAGAACAGAGCGATCTTCGAGAACACGTTGTCCCAGCCAAGCGCGACGATCAGCGCCGCGACGGGAATGAGCCAAAGTGCCGCCAGGGCGCCGGAAATCTTGAGCGACCAGGTGAGATTGGGCCTGGCGTGTAGCGGGATATCCTCGCCGAGAACGGAATCCCTGTCTTCGAGTATCCTGCCCGATCCCGACGCGTGCCCGCCGCCCGCCTTGAACGCGGCAAGACCCGCCCACCCGCCGATGTAGCCGACAAGCCCGGCCGCGATGATGATCAGCGGAAAGGGCACGTGCAGGAAAAAGATCGCGACGAACGCTGCCGCCGCGATGGCGACCATGACGTTGTTTTTCAGCGCCCTGCTGCCGATCCGGAAGACAGCCTGGACCACGACGGCGAGCACCGCGCATTTCAGTCCGAAGAACATGCCCTCGATCGCAGTGATGTCGCCGAAAATCACATAGATGTAGCTGAGCGCCAGGATGGCGAGAAACCCCGGCAGAACGAACAGCAGGCCGGCGATCATGCCGCCCTTGGTCTTGTTGAGAAGCCAGCCGATATAGATGGCGAGCTGGTGGGCCTCCGGCCCCGGCAGCAGCATGCAGTAGTTGAGCGCATGCAGGAAACGGTGCTCGCCCACCCAGCGCTTCTCGTCGACGACGATGCGGTGCATAACGGCAATCTGGACGGCCGGGCCACCGAAGCTGAGCGCGGCCACACGAGCCCACACCTTCACGGCTTCGGAGAGCGGAACGATGTCTCCGACAGGTGCATCCAGGCGGACGCTGGTCTTTGCAAGGTCTGTCATGGCGTTCACGCCTTCCTCGGGTTGGGCCAGTTGTGCGTTTCGTCGGTCGCGTCCCGGCACCATCTATAGAAGGCATCGTAGAGCGTCATGCCCGCCGCGAGCTGCTCGAGGTCGTCGTTGAACATGCGCGACAGACCGAGCGAGGCGGCAAGCAGTCCCGGCACTTCGGGGGCAAGATCGGGTCTCGACGTGTCGGCTCCCGGACGATCGTCGCGAGGCGGAGCATGGGATCGGTTCCCAGGCCGAATTCCTCGACCATGACGTCGAAGGTACAAAGCTCGCCACGATGGCTCCAGTAGGCCTCATCGATGTCGAAGGGCGCAGCGTTGAAGCGGTCGGCGACCGCCGATACCTCCGCGGCCGGCACAAACAAGAAGACTGCGGACGGGTCGACGAAGCGCCGGATCAGCCAGGGACAGGCGATACGGTCGATCTTCGGCCGCGCGCGGGTCACCCAGACCGTTCGCCCGCGGTTGTCGCGAGGCGGCAGCTTTTCTTCGGGGACAAGGGTGGCCTTCGACGGGCGCCAGGCCTCGAAGCCGCCTTCGAGAACCTCGGCAGCCTTGCCAAGGGCGCGAAGATGCGCGGCGACACCGTGGCTGAACTTCTGGCCTTTCTGGCACAGAACGACGGATGGCCCCGCCAGGCGTTCCGCCCAATCCGCCACGGCGCGGTAGTCGCGCCGTATCGATCCGGGCAGCAGACGAGGATCGGCAGCGAAATTCTCGTCGTTGCGAACGTCGACAATCACCGACGCGTTCGGCGTGCCGACGATGCGGTTGAGTTTTTCGGGCGTGATTTCAAGAAATGACGGCATGGCGCGTCCCTCCGGTTTCTCGGGTTCACAGGACGCGATTCTTCGGCCGTGGCCTCGTGGGGCGATCGCTACCCCATGGGCGAGAATTTAAATCGTGGACCTGCGATCAGCCGTGATATGAGCTTCCTCCGAGGGCGTCGGTCCTTGTGAGAGAGAATAGTGTCCGGAAGTGTACGCCACCGTACAAAGGAAATTTGCCGAGCGTTAATCAAGCTATCTTTAGTCTCGGCCTGGAATTTTCAACCAAGAGTCTCCATGCCTCCCCGTCAACTCCGCTTCATCCTGAATTTCGCAGTTCCTCTCGCATTTGCTATGGGGCTGAGTTTTGCGCTGTATCTCGCGTTGACCTGGTCGGCGCGACAGTCGGATTATCTGGCGCAGGAACGTCAGAGCCAGCTCGTCACTCTGATCGTCTCCAACATGCAGGCCGACATCGCACACGACCAGGAAAGCTCCTCGGTCTGGGATGATGCCGTGCGCGTAGTGATGAACCAGACGCCCGATCGGGAGTGGCTGGAAAACAATCTCGGCCAATGGATGCAAACCTATTTCCAGCATGACGGCGCATTCATCGTCAGCCCGAAGGACGACATCCTGCTCGGTTTTCTCGACGGGCAAACGGATCGGCATGCCGCTTACGCTCGCATCGCGGATGTGGCCCGGCCGCTGATCGAGAAACTCCGCTCGCGTCTGGTGCGGCAAGACGACACTGGGGTCGATGATCATGTGCTGAGCATAGGGGAAAGCGATATCGGATCGATCGGAGCTCGCCCTGCTATCATCAGCCTTAAGCCGATCATCTCCGATAGCGGGAATATCGAGCAGGTGCCGGGACAAGAATTCATCCATATTGCCGTTCGTTTTCTCGACGGGAATTTCCTCGACACGATCGGAAGGGACTATCTTTTCGAAAATCTCCAGTTCACGCGTATCGGCGCGGTCGGCGACAGCCAGAGCCGTGCGCCATTGCGCACCGTGTCGGGCAAACTCATCGGCTACCTGACCTGGAAGCCGTTCCGGCCGGGAACAGCCGTACTTGGCAATGCGACGCCATTTCTCGCCGGCGGCGCGGCCTTGCTTCTGGGGCTGACGGGGTTTCTGGGGGCGCTTGCATGGCGGCGGTCCTCCCATCTCATTCGAAGCCGACGGCAACTGGAACATATGGCCCACAGCGACGGATTGACCGGCCTTCCCAATCGCGCATCCTTTTCGCGCCACTTGGGATCAGTGCTGGCAACGCGCCGACCGGCCGACACAGTTGCCGCGCTTTATCTCGATCTGGATCGCTTCAAGGAGGTCAACGACACATTGGGCCATCCTGTTGGCGATGCCTTGCTGATCGAGGTTGCCGCACGTCTGAAAGATACGATCGGCCAATCGGCGGGCATGGCCGCACGTGTCGGCGGAGATGAGTTCACCGTAGCCGTCACCGCCGCCGACATCGAGTCGATCGAACGGCTGTGCGAGTTGCTGGTCGCTGCGGTCCGGCGCCCCTTCGTTATTCAAGGGCACCCGATCACTATTGGACTGAGCGCCGGCGTCGCGATTGCGGCAGAGGACTGCAGGGATGCAAGTGAACTGACACGAAAGGCCGACATCGCGCTTTACCACGCCAAGGCTGCAGGACGAAACCGATACGCCATCTTCGGATCCCACATGGATGAACTGGTCAGAGCGCGCCGGCAGATGGAACAGGACCTGCGCATTGCGCTTGAGGGCCACCAGATCAGTGTTCATTATCAGCCTGTCTACTCCGCCAAGGATCAGGTGTTGAAAGGTGTCGAAGCGCTCGTGCGATGGCGGCATCCGCAAAAGGGGGCGATCCCTCCAGACGTCTTTATTCCGGTGGCAGAGGAAACGCGATTGATCGAGCCTCTCGGAGAACTCGTCTTGCGCGAGGCCTGCTTTGCCGCAGTGCATTGGCCGGATCTGACGGTGGCCGTCAACGTCTCTGCCATCGAATTGCGAAACGAGACCTATGCAATGCGCGTCCTGTCCACGCTGAATGCCGCGGGCCTTAATCCGACACGACTGGAAATCGAGATCACAGAATCGGCTCTGGGCGACAACTCCGGTCACTGCGAACGGAACATCGCTGCGCTGCGCGCACTTGGAATCCGATTTGCCCTCGACGATTTCGGTACGGGCTTCTCATCATTCGGGAGACTGCAAAGCCTCGACGTCGACAGGATCAAGATTGATAAATGCTTCGTCGACGGCTTCGGCAAACCCGGTGGAAATGAGGAGATCGTGCGCGCGATGATCAAACTCGCGCAGGCCAAGGGACTGAGAACGACGGCTGAGGGCATCGAGACCCCCGAGCAAAACGCAGTGCTGCAGCGCCTTGGCTGCGATGATGTGCAAGGCTATCTGCTTTCAAGGCCGGTACCGGCAGCGGCGATCGATGCGATGTTGGCGAGTGACGCCGGTATCGGTCGCGCATTGTAGGACGGGTGCGAAGCAGCGCGTCGGCGCCGCTCTGGCGTGGCACCCAGGCGTCGCATGCTAGTGCATATCGTCGGCGATCGTCTCGTTGGCCCTAATAGCAGGTAAATCGTCTTCCGTGATCTGCGCGAAAGAACCTCCGACTGCGCTCTCTCGATCATATTTGCCGCTTGCAATGCTTTCGACCAACGGCCTCTGGCCCTTCAGCGATCCGACGAACGATCATAGGATGCTGGCATAGACAACGACAGCGACCGCCGTTCCCTCGGGCGTGTGCATTGGCCAGAAAAATCCGAGTTCTTTCGGCCTTGGCGGGCATGCTTTCTGATGAGGGGAATTTCGTTTCCTGCATGCACTGCTAACGGCGTAGCGGGAGCGACCCTGATGTTTCGATTGTTCGTTAGCCGATGATTTCAGGTACTCAGTGAGGCTACGGGTTTGATCGGCTGATCGGCGGTTGGAAGCTCATTCAGAACTGGAAATCTGATCCAGCGACGGGGATCGGATCACTAGCCCAGCGGCCCGATCATTGGCTTAGGAGCGCAGTGCGGGAGGCCCATTTGTACGGAGGCTGTATTACTGAACGTTACGTGGCACAGATCGCCTCTCGCCTGGTTAGCAAGCGCCGGTCATGATGTCCCTCCCGGCAGGCCGGTTCTCTCTTTGTTAATCGCCGGCCTTGGTGGCTGCTTGCGCGGCCCGTGCTCCGAGTAAGCGGCCGCCTGCCACGAGGCTTCTGGCGGAGAGACAAAGGGTGGGTCAAATCTGAAATGCCAGGAACAAACGCGCTTCCGTCAGGTTAGGGCTGAAACCAGTCCGTGGAGGGGCAAGGCCTCGATCCGGGCAGAACGCCAGCGAGCGAGGGACGTGCCATGGTCGATTTTGAAGAGCTTGTTCGCACTGAAGCATATCTAATTTGGGAATCGGCGGGCCGGCCTGACGGTCAGGATCACGAGCACTGGCAGATGGCGCTAGCCCGCGTGAATTCTCGTCTGCAGGAAACCCGAACTCGAAAAACAGCTGTGGTGGTGCCTCTTGCCGTATCGCGTGTTGTTCTTTCCTCCCGGAAACATAAGCGCCGAGAAGCGAGCACCAACCGGATCGCTTCTGCCTGAGCGGCCATACCCCCGCGCCGCGGCGACGTTTGTGAGCAACAGAGATTCACCTTCCGGCTATGCACGTTCTTTCTGTCGTGTCCGAGATCTATCCGCTTATTAAAACCGGTGGTCTGGCTGACGTCGCCGGAGCGCTCCCAAAGGCATTGGCTACCCAAGGCATTAGGGTTCTATCGCTCGTGCCGGGCTATCCTCAGGTTCTCGCACGACTCCCTCACAGGAAAGAAGCCGGCCGCCTCGAGGGGGTGCTCGGCCACACCGCGATTGTGACGCGTGCGCAAACCGAAGGTCTTGACCTGCTTGTCCTCGAAATCCCCGAACTGTTCGATCGGGCCGGAGGCCCCTATCTCGATGAACATGCGCGCGATCACCCCGATAACTGGCTGCGCTTTGCTGCTTTTTCTCTTGCAGGTGCCCGGATTGGCCTTGGTGAACTGCCGCATTTGAAGCTCGATCTCGTTCACGTCCATGACTGGCAGGCAGCACTTCTCCCGGTTTATCTTCGACACAAGTACGCAAGCACACTGCCCGTCGTGTGCACGATCCATAATCTCGCTTTTCAAGGGCAATTCGCTTTCCATATCGCACCGCAACTTGAACTGCCGTCGTCGGCCCTCGATATCGATTGCCTGGAGTACTACGGCGGCATCGGTTTTTTGAAAGGTGGCCTTACCTGTTCGGACATTGTGACGACTGTCAGCCCCACCTATGCAAGGGAAATCCTTTCACCAGAGCTGGGCATGGGGCTCGATGGCGTCTTGCAGACGCGTCGGTCGGCGCTCTACGGAATCGTCAATGGAATCGACACCGAGGTGTGGAATCCGGCAGTGGATCCGCATCTTCCAAAGACATATGACGTTCGGTCACTGGCACGTCGCCAACAGAACCGTGCCGCGCTGCTTGGCTGTTTCGGCCTCATTGATCATGGGGGGCCTCTCTTTGCAGCGTTGACGCGCCTAACATGGCAAAAGGGCGCGGACATGCTGCCGGAAGCGGTGGAAGAGATCGTCGCGCATGGGGGACATCTCGTAATCTGCGGGCAGGGGGACCGTGCGATTGAAACAGCTCTGCAGAATTGTGCGGAACGCCATCATGAGCGTATCGGCCTGCACGTCGGCTACAGCGAGGACTTGGCTCATCTGATCGTTTCGGGATCTGATATCCTTGTCCAACCTTCGCGATTCGAACCCTGTGGCCTGACACAGCTTTACGCCATGCGATATGGTGCCATACCTCTCGTCGGCCGCACTGGTGGGCTCTCCGAAACGATAATTGACGCCAACGATGCCGCGATGGCGCGGGAAGTCGCAACAGGCTTCCAGTTTCACCCGGTTGAGCCACACAGTCTTCGTGAGGCCGTTCGGCGCGCATGCGACGCATACTCTGACCGAAGCTCTTGGTCCGGTCTCCAACGACAGGCGATGAAGGCGGATTTTTCCTGGGAACGGAGTGCTGCGCAATATGCCCAATTGTTCGAAGCAGTTTGGACGGCTTGGCACCAGTCGACGGGCGGTTCAGCGCCAGCCTCGGCGGGCCACGCCTAGCGGTCAGATCTCGGGTCGTTCGCTTCGAACTATTGCTCGCCGTCCGTCAAGGTAGCCGGTGAAGCCAGCGATAGCGCCCTCACTTCAAGCATGTGCAGCTCGGGATACGTCTTTTCGGCATAGGCGCGAACTTTGCCGGCGATGCCGTCCTGTATGAATGTCAGGTAGAGTTTCTTGATCTCGGCATGGGTCGTTATTTGCGCCGACATGTAGGCGGCGTCGAAGTCGGCTGCTGGGGCCTCTTGAAGCGCCTTGAGGCCTTGAGCCTGCTCGGCTGGCAGGCTGGACGAGACCGCCGCTTTCTCAGCTTCTGCGTAAGCTTTAAGCTCCTTTTCGGCAGCGGCGATGATCTCGACGGTTTCATTTGCGTAGATTCGCGTCGCCGGTTTGGTGGCCCTCGATTGGGCAAGCGTACCCGACTGGATGAGAAACTGGTTCAGCGAAGCGGCTGCATCGACGAATTGTGCGGCAGGCTCCGCCAGCGCACTTGATGTCCAGATGCATACAGCAAGGCCGATTGCGTGCGAGGTTACTCGGCTGCAGGTGCGATACTGCATGGTTTTACCTCTCTGGTTTCGCCGGTCCTTCGAACCTCCAATCGTCCTTTTGGTTCCCTAGATTAGTCCGCGTCGTTCGGCGTCGGCTTGTGAACGGGGTCATTTTCCAGGTCCAGGACGCCCTGCTCAGCTTTGTAAAAATACTGGCTGTTTACTAGCCATCCTTTGAGTGGCCGGAGAGGAAGGAGACAGGCTAACAGGACGAGCGGACCCGTCGTCGCGAATTGGATCCATAGGGGTGGGCTGTGAACCACTTCGAGCCAAGTCGCGAACGCCACGGCAGGGACACAGGTGAAGCAGATGACGAAGAAGGCAGGACCGTCCGCGGGATCGGCAAATGAATAGTCGAGCCCGCAGACTTCGCATTCTGGCTTCAAGGTGAGGTAGCCATTAAACAGATGTCCTCGACCGCAACGGGGACATAGACCCCTGATCCCTGTGCGATAGGGCGAAATCGGCGGCCACTCCGTCGTCGCGCTCATGGTAGATGCTCCTCAGATTGCGACCGCTCCTTTCTTCCTGGCTCCGGCTCGTGTACCGGCTGCGTTCGTGCGCCGTCGCCTCCTGAGGGGATATGGTCTTCGTCGATTATCCGGGCGCCGCGCTGTCTTGTGAAATAGCGAAAAACCCATTGAACGGTGACAAGCAGGCGCTTCTCGAAGTTGATCAACAGATAGACGTGTACGAACGCCCACAGGAACCAGGCAAGCCGGCCTTTCAGTGTCCACTTTCCGAAATCGAAGATCGCGGCGTTTCGGCCGATCACCGCGGTGTTGCCGCGATTGTGAAATCGGAATGGCTGGATATCGCGGGATCCGGCGAACTCATTCTTGATCCGCCGGGCGAGGTAGATACCCTGCTGTTTGGCGACCTGCGCCAACGCGGGGAGTGCTGCACCGTTCTCGTCCAGAGCGAGTGCGGTGTCACCAATGGCATAGATATCGGGATAGTCTTTTACCGACAGGTCGCTTTCGACCGGTATCCGTCCCTGGCTGCCACCGGCAAGGCCCAGCCAGTCCGCCGCCGGCGAGGCGCGAACACCCGCGCCCCAGATCACACACCCTGTGTCGATCCATTCGCCATCGAGGAAAACCGAACGGTCATCGAGTGCCGTGACCCGGCGGTCCGTGATGATGCGAACGCCGATACCATTCAGGTAGTGGTGAGCATAGGCAGCAAGCTTTTCCGGGAACGCGGTCAGGATGCGCGGCGCGGCCTCAATGAGAATGACCTCGAAATCGCTTTCGCCGATCGTCCTGAAATCGCGGGCGATCATGTAGCGCGCCAGTTCCGAGATCGCTCCTGCCATCTCGACGCCGGTCGGTCCTCCACCGATGATCACGAAGGTTAGAAGCTTGCGGCGCTCGACCGGATCGAAGATACGCTCGGCGCGCTCGAAGGCTGCCAGCAACCGATGCCTGATCAAGCGCGCCTCATGGATGGTTTTGAGGCCGGGAGCGTAGGCTTTCCACTCGTTCTTTCCGAAGTAATTGTATTCGGAGCCAGTTGCGATCACGAGCGTCTCATAGGGAATGAAGTCCCCATCCTTCAGCGCGACGCGGCGTTGAGTAGGATCGATGCCATCGACTTCTCCCAGCGTGACCCGAACATTGCGAAACCGGCCTAGTGTCCGCCGCATAGGCTCTGCAATATCGGCTGGAGACAAAGCGGCGGTCGCGACCTGATAAAGCAGGGGTTGAAAGAGGTTATGGTTGCGCCGATCGATAATTGTGACATCGATGTCGGTATTGCCAAGGCCGCCCGCACAGGCAAGTCCTCCGAATCCTGCCCCGACAATAACGACCCTGGGCCGTGAATGCGCGGCCCGTTTGGTGTGTGGTTGTGACATGACGTTGGTTCCCTTTCGGCCGGCGTCTGCACGAAGACAAGATGTTCACGGTGTGAGGACGACCTTGACGCAGCCCGGAAGCGCAGCCTCAAAAAACCGGACCGCGCCGAACTCATCGTCCGTCAGCAGGCTGTAGAGGATGTTGAAGGCGCCGAATGCGATCAGAGCCAACCCGCCATTGCCTGTGACATCGAGGGCCAAGAGCAGGCCGCCCGCGAGATAGTCGAGAAAAACCGTGGGCGCGAGTTGGAATGAATCGCACGAGAACCTCCGGATCGCTAAAGACGGCCGCTAACCTGCCGTAGGCCGTTTTGTTCCTGCCCGACTGCGGGTGGCATGGATGGCCGTGACAGGAAGAGGTGGCTCGAAGAAAGGAAACCATTCCTGCCGCTCGCGGTTAGCCGCTCAAGCACCCCAGGAGCGTCCCATGAAAGAACGGCCTATCTCTGATGGTCTCAACCCGGCGCAGGTTCGCGGCGATATTCAGGCGGGGCTTACCGGTGACAAGCGTCCTGGATTTGATCCCGCTCTCGTGCCGCTCGAGACCGACGCCGAGGCGGCGGGCACGCCCCTCGATGGCAGGATGATCGAGACCGCGCGCAGGACGCAGCTTGAGGGGAAGCGCCCGGATGTCTCTGGGGACGAAGGCTCAGCCATGCGCCCGATTTTCCCGGCAAACCATCCGCCTCAAACCAAGATACCGGTGGTCGGCATTGCGCTTGTATTCGCGGCGGCTGTCTTCGTGTTCGCAGGGGTCGCCTTCGCCTTGGGGTGGCTTTGATCCGCGGAGGCGCTGAAATATTTGGAAAGAGAGGACGAACCGTGCTGTTCGGCGACGTAAAAAACTGGCCGCGTGCGGTGGTTGTTACATACAATCACGACACGTCATTTGTGGTCGTCCAAAACTCGTTGGAAGCTGCAGAGTATCTGGTGCATTGTTGGCCGAGGCGTTCCGGGAAGGCGTTTCGCAAAGCCCTCAAGGTTTGCACTGATGCGGTTCAAGGCCGCGCGAGTGATGAAGAGGCCCAATCCAGGTTCATTGCCGCGGCACGAGAAGCCGAGGTGGCGGTTACGATCCACTAGCCTCACGTCGACCCCTTTACAGAATCTTGCGGCGTTGCCAGGCTTTGTAGGGTGAAAGCACCTGACCTGGAAACCGTCGTTCGATTTCGGTTTCCGCCAGCTGGATGAAGGCAAGCGCCCTTTCGTCTTCTTCCTTCTGCTCGCTCATGCCTTCGAGTTGCGACATCGCCTCGAAGACCTCGTCATCGGTCATCGTCGCGAGAGCGGTCTCAAATGCAGCTGGGTCGCTTAGGTTATCGTGCGCCATTTCGTCTTCTCCTGAATATTGCTTCGCGTGCGAGGCGATCGTGCCTATTGTTGCCGGCTTTCGCTTCCATCTCAGTCTTCCGGCGTCGCGAAGCGGGTAGGCAGCCGAATTGCTACCGTCGCAGCTTAGCTGAGAAGCTTGGATCCCCTGTTGCGATGAATGGTTTCCATGAGGCGGCCCAACCAGACATTGATCGAAACGTCGTGGGGCTTCGATTGTGCATGGTCTATCGCTTCTTGTAGCGTAAGTTCGACCAGACGATCGGCGGCATGTGGGTCGTTAAGATGAAGGCGCGCCGCCAGACGAAGCTGAGGAAGCGCCGAGAATACGGTTCCTTCATGCGAGCTCTGCGCAGCAGGGCCTGGATCGAGGGCAAAACGGAGCGCACTGTATACGGTTTCTGCCGCAGCCGGTTTCGACAGATAACTGGCATAGCGAAAACGATCCGGAATCGCGATGTCGCTGCATCCCGTGTAAAACACGAAAGGAATATGTCGATTAACGAGCTCGTCGGCAAACGGGAAGACGTACTTGCCGTCAAGACGAATATCGAGAATTGCTGCATCGGCGTCAGCGAGGTAATCGACCGCTCGTTCTATCGAAGGCGCCGGGCCAAGGACGGTTGCACCGAGCTTGACGAGAAAGCGTTCTAGCTCGGTCGCGATAAAATACTCGTCCTCGACGATGAGAACCTTAGAGCCACTTACGATTGTCACGACCATCCCTTCAGGCGGAGGCTGACTCGTTCTAACGTCGAATCGCAGACCAGTCCGCATATCGACAACCTTGAGCGGGAGCGAATGTTCCGCTCGTCGATCCACACCTGTTGGAACTGTTCTGACGGAGTGTGGTTAGGCGAACGTCATCGCATCGGATTGATCTATTGAGGACGGCGCGCCGTAGTACATATTAGGAATGAAAGCCGGAGGCGCACATGGCCGAACAGGAAGCTGCAAAACAATCCGACAAAGCGGTCGAAGACCTGATGAAAGAGATACGTCGAGAATCGACGCCGCACAGGATGCTTGAACTCGCCAAGGCACTTCAGGCCGCGCTGGATAAACGGGAAGAGAGCATCAAGTAGAAGGGTCCAAAGGGTTGCCGCCCAGCTCCCGCGCCAAAGCTTCTCGAGCGCGGTTAAGGCGGCTTTTGACGGTACCGACCGCGCATCCTATAACGCCTGCCGCCTCCTCGTAGCTGAACCCCAACCCGGCGACCATCACGATGATCTGACGTTGCTTGCGCGTCAGTCGTGACAGCGCTTTCTTCAGGTCAGTTTCCGCCAGTGACCACTCCTGCGTTGGCGACACGGCGAGCTTCAAGGATATGCAGTCAGAAGCACCCGGCTGTTCGCGAACCTTCCTGCGATATTGCGTGCAATAGGTATTGCGCATGATCGTGAAGAGCCACGATTTAAGGCTCGTGCCGGGGCGAAACGTCTCGATGCTACGAAGCGCCCGGAACAGCGTTTCCTGCACCAAGTCATCACCATCAGTCGCGTTGATCGTAAACGTGCGGGCGAAGGCTCTGAGTGCGGGAATGAGATCGACGACCTGTTGGCTCAGGGCGGCGCATTCTTCTTCCGCGGCGTGCATCGGGAGGGCCATGATCTCGGTTTTCCGGATAATTAATAAGGGCTAACGCCAATGGCGGCGGAAGGTTTCGCCGGGGCGAAACGCTCAGGCACAAAAGCTCTCCGCGCTTTCTGGTCGATTTCGTGGAACGTCTCACGAATAGCGTGGTTAGAAGGCCGCTCCACCAAGGGGCAAATCACAACAGGAGAAGCAGACATGCCGAACCAGCAGCAGGACAAGGGCGGCCGTGACAGCGGCGGCGATACGTCGAAGCGCGGTTTCGCCTCTATGGACGAGGACAAGCAGCGCGAAGCCGCATCGAAGGGCGGCAAGGAATCCGGGGGCAGTTTCAAGAACGACCCCGAAAAGGCCTCGGAAGCCGGTCGCAAGGGCGGCCAGAGCTAGCCGCTTGACGCAAATGCTTTTTTTCTGCCGCCGCGCGCCCGCGGCGGCAGGCCCTGACCCCAGGGCATGCGGACAGAGCACGGTGTGTGCTGCGCCAGAAGGCGCATGGAGCGAACCATGGATGACCGAGAACAAGAGCAGCGCGAACGTGCGTATAGATTCTGGGAAGAGGAGGGGAGGCCCGAGGGTCTTCATGAAGACCATTGGAAGCGCGCCGGCGAGCAGCCCGATTTCGAAGATTTGTATCCGCGACCCGACCAGTCGGCCGGACAGGAGCGCGGCAATACGGGCCGTGGTGGGAAGAAGCGCGCGCCGGCAAGATTAGAAGCAACCCTGGCAAATCCAAAATGAACGGGCGCCGGGGCCGAGGAGACCGGCGGCTCCAGTGTCTCAAATATCCGTTTTCATTCCGTGCGGATATCTTTTGGGAACAATCACCGGGGGCTTACTGTTCGCGCGCTGTGCAGGAGGACTTGGCAGTGCGATACTTCTTCAACATCCGTGACGGAGAAAAGACGGAGCGGGACTTCGAAGGGTCTGAATTCGATACGCTGGAATTGGCGATTGACGACGCGCAGATGGCGGCGCGAGAAATCATGGCGGAACGGGTGCTTGCGGGATATGAGCCGGACGGCCAGTCCTTCGATATCGTAGACGAGGACGGCCGCGTTCTGGCGAATGTCCCATTTCGCTCAGCCCTCAGGCCACAATAGAGGTTGCGACACCGGTCAGCGCTGTCGATCTACGATAAGACGTCGATACTCGGATTCCGGCAGTCCGTATGAAGAACCTGCCAATTCCTCAAGGCCGGCGCGATTGCGGATCGTGACGAGGCTACGTTCCGATCGGATCAGCAGCTTCCCCTCGAGCGCATGCAGTGCGTCGGTAACACTCGGCCTGCGAACGCCGAGCATAAGCGCAAAGAAATCATGGGTGAGAGGCAGCCTTCCGCCGAGGCGATCCTGGCACATCAAAAGCCAGCGGGCGAGCCGTTTTTCGACCCCAAAGCGGCCGTCAGCGAGAGCGGTGGCCGCAATCTGTATCATGAAAACGTGCGCGAAGCGGAGAAGAACCCGCCGTATTGCCGGTCGATTGTTCGACAAAGCCCGCAATGCAGAGGTCTCTATGCGGTGTGCGGTTCCGCCAACTTGCATGAACGCGTAGTGCGGACTGCTGTCAACGTCGAGGAGGGCTGGGACGCCTGATAGCCCTTCGTGGCCGATACATCCCACCTCTATGCTCTCAGCGCCCCTGGATCCCGCGATCTCCGATGAGAGCCCGCTCTCGAAGAAATAGACGTGGTCGATGGTCTCATAGGACTTGAACAGGAATTCCCCCTGGTTCAGCTCAACGCGTTCAAGGCGTGCTGATACTTCGGCGAAATCATCCGCGTGCAGATTTCCAAGTAAGCCGTTTTTCCCGTCATATATTGGTTGCAAGTCGAACCCTCCACGCCGTCAACGTGGCCCCTAACCACATTGATGCGTTTCGGTTCCATCAGCTCCGGTTTTCGTACCGGCGGTGTCGCAGCAAAGGCGCCAGCCTAAATGCCAACGGCTCAGAAGCACCCGTCTGTTCGCGCGCCGCTGTTCCAGTTCTAAAGACCGGGCGAGGTCGTACTCACCACTTTGCGGCACGGGAGAACACGACCGCGGCGCCCCCGAGCAACGCGACGGCCATGAGAACACCGGACACGACCGGTATCCTCACAACCTGCCTGTGCCTCGTGGTCGTGATTTTTTCCCGAAGGGCAACGACGTCGCGCTGTAGCGATTGAAGTTCCGCACGTTGAAACTCGGTAGGGCTGTCCGGCTGCCTCATTGGACGTAGGCCGAGGAATTCACCCTCGTCGGGAGTCCGTCGGCGCCGACGCGGTCGCGGTGTGCGTTGCCGACACCGGATCAGAAGCGGGAAATGTATCTTCCAACCCTTTTTCCAGTCGGGTTTTGTCTGCCGCCGATTGGTCCGCTTGCTCGGCGAGCAGGGATTTGACGGCAGGAGAAATCGGTCCGTCTGACATATCGACCTCCATGGAAACCACATGTTTCGGGATTGCACAAATTTGCTGCGCCTAGACCTTTGCCGTCTCGCCGACCTCGCGTAGCGAAAGAAATCTCGTGGTAACGCCGACAAGATTCTCCTCAAGCCATCTCGCCATTGCCTTTTCCTCCGAAAGGTTGGCTTCGATAGCAGAGACCGCCGCGCCATAGCTGCCAGCCTCGGCAATCGTCTGTAGGGAGCGATACGCGGCAATTTCAAAGTTCTCGAACGCAAAATTCGCGAACGAGTTTTTGAGGATTTCGTCACCCGCCACGGTGTGGCCGAGCGCGGCCATAGCACCGGTAAATGACAACGCGAGATCCTTGAACGTGGAGTGATCTTCATTGAGCCCGGTTAGGACGTCCTCAAGGCGCACGATCTGCCGTTCGGTCTCGGCAATGTGCTGCTCCAGCTTCGCTGCCACCTCTGGATAGGTTTCTATCCTCTTGACCTGCGGTTTCATGATGCTGAGCGCCTGATTTTCCATCGCGTGTGCATTGCGCAGGCCGGCGATGAAAACGTCTCTGATCTGGTCGGAAGCCATGATACTCTCCTTTGTTCGGAGCGCTCCTAACCGCTGGGTCTCGGGGATGTTCCAACGCAATCCTTTGCAAGGCCTCTTCTCGTGCGAGCGCTCCAGGTGCGCGTTTCACTGTGCGATCGCAACAAATCCTACCTGACCACGATGGCGGGAAAGCCCTGAAATAGGTCGAGTCTTTGTGGTTGCCCCTGTGCCGGGCAGTACAGGCCATCGGCAGGCCACAGCGCAGAGTATTTGCCCTGCACTGAACACCCCGCGAATGCGCGAGGTTCTTATCACAGGACGGAAATCGAAGCGGGAAACAAGGCGGACTGCAGCAGGCGATTACAATCTCCTGTCAATGGCCACATGCTTGAAATAGTATCCCCTGAGGTCGAGATTCAAAATCGATCCTCGGCCGCGCGGAAGGAAAGACCATGATGCTCGAAGACTTGTATCGGCTGCTGAAGGCCGGCCATGTTCAGGCGCAGGGTGTCGTCGATACGATGAGCCAAGCCGTGGTGGTGCTCGATAGGAATCTATGCGTGACCACCGCGAACAATGCGTTCATCAAGACCTTCAGGGTCGACCGAGATGATATCATTGGCACGAACTTCTTTGAGCTCGGCAATGGTCAATGGGACATTCCAGAGCTTCGCCACCTGATCGCCGCCGTGATTCCGAAGGCAGCGGCTGTTGTCGGCTTCGAGGTGACGCATGATTTTCCCGCGATCGGTCACGGACCATTCTGGTCGACGCGCGGCGCCTGGTTCACCCGGACGACAACAGCTCAAACATTCTCGTCATCTTTGACGACGTGACCGAACGCCAACGACAGGATGCCGAAAAGGAATTCATCATTTCGGAGGCGCGGCACAGAATGGCGAACCTGTTTGCTGTCGTGCGCGCCATCGCCATGCAGACGGATACGCATGACTATACGGCCGTGGAATACCGCGACGCCCTGCTTGGCCGCCTCCAGGCGACGTTGCGCGCGCAGGAAATTGCCGCGAACCACGAGGCCGCCGACTTTGAAGGCTTGCTTCGTCAATCGGTCGGAGACGCCGGGGAGGGGCGGCTCGACTGCACGGGTGTCGCTATCCAGGTTCCAAGTTCGCGGGTGCTCGCCATCAGCATGATCCTCCACGAACTTGGCACGAATGCGCTGAAATATGGTGCCTGGTCTGTCGCCGGCGGGCGGGTCCATGTGACCTGGGCCGTGGAGGAAGGGTTGGAGGAGGCCTCAGACCTTGTGTGCGAGTGGCGGGAAATCGGCGGACCGCCCGTCTCGCTTCCGAGCCGGCGCGGCTATGGAACGGAACTTATAGAGGGAACCTCCGCTCATATTGGCGGGCGTGTGGAACTTCACTACCATCCAGACGGTTTAAGCGCATCAATCCAGATCCCCTTGTGAGGCCTCATGAGCGACCCTGCGGAAGATGCCATCGAACGCAGGCGATCCATTCTCGTTGTGGAGGATGAGCTGTTCATCGGGCTGGAGCTGAAGGCCTGTTTGGAAGATGCAGGGTTTTTGGTGCTCGGACCGGCCGGGTCGGTGAGAGATGCGCTCCGCCTGATTTCCACACAACGGCCGGACGCGGCATTGCTCGATGTCAATCTCGGAAGGGAGAATGTGATACCCGTGGCTGAGCGGCTGAATCTGCTCGACGTGCCGTACGTCATTGCCAGCGCCGCTGATGCTGCGGAGTTGGCTCGGTACGGCGCCCTCGCCGGCGCCCGCAACATCGGGAAGCCGAGCGATTTGAAAGTCCTCGTAAACTCGATTCTGGCACTGACTGCGTAGCTTCCACTCGATGGTGGCGAGCTGCCCTTGAAAACGGGCAACGACAACCAAATTGGTAGCGCCAGAATTGTCGCTGAAAGGAGGATTGCGATGCTGGCTGATGTCTACTTCTCTGTTCCCCTTCAGGTGTCCTTTCCCAACGGAGTAACGCGCTCGTTCGAGAGCGTCCATGACACCGTCGATTTTCTCGAAAATGAATGGCCTCTGCGTCATGGCGAGCGTTACAAACGCGCGCGGGAGAAATGCCGCGCTGCGCTCCATCGCATGAGGCCGGTCGCTATCGCTCGCGAGGCATTCGTCGCCGCGTGGCTGGAGGCCGGCCTGCCCGTTCAAGGTCTTCCGCCAGCGTGGCATTGGTCCGGCCCTTCTTCGCCGCCGCGAATGAGCGCTTAGCGTAAGTTCGCTAAACGTCGCCTGGAACATACGCGCGCGCCGCCGGTTTGGTTTTCACGATCAGCAGGAGGTTCCCGATGACCAACGACCGAGAGGACAAAATCCGCGAACGTGCAAACGAAATCTGGCAGCGCGACGGTTCTGAAGACGGGGTCACGCTTGAGCACTGGATTCAAGCTCAGGAAGAGGTTGATGCCGAGTCTGCCACTGAGTCGGAGGCGAGCGCACGAGATCCTGATAACCTGCAGAATCGCCCTCCACCGCCGAGTTAGGGCTCAAGCCTTGATCGAATACTCTTCACGCAGCCGCTCGACCCTCGCAAGGCCGGGCGGCCTTTTTCGTTTGTACGGAATCGGACAATGGGCGCCGCCGTCATTTGAATTTCGAAAACCGATCCTATTGTCATTCAAGCAGACCATCTTTCTGGGAGGAGAACATGGGAATTGCATTGAAGAAGGCCACTGTGGGCGTGTGGACCGTGCCCGTCGTCCTCGCATTCGAACCCGGGTGCGGCGAAACCGTTCATGGACCGGAACAGGCGCTCCACTACCTCTTGATCCGTTGGCCTGATCAGCGCGGAAGGCGGTACGAACAGGCATGCGCGGTGACGGCGATGTGCGTGGAGGGGCATGGCGGGCTGTCGCAAGCCCGAGAAGCCTTTATCGCGGCGGCCGTAGAAGCTGGTATTCTTTCCATGATGCGCACGGCCGGTCCGCTCGTGGCAAGCTCGATTTCTAACCCTTGATGAACAATGACGGCCCCTCTTTGACCCGTTGTCGCCCGCATCGTGGCGGGCGACGCTATTTCCATAGCCAAGCGGCCCGCGCCTTGGCTTGCTAGGCGCCGGTCTGCGCGTGCGGAGCCGCGACAGGCTTGGACTCCGGCGATCCTCGGAAACGCAGGAAAATCGAAAGAACGACCAGCATTGCCTTGCACTTGCTGGAGAGCGCTCGCGCCGCGACCCTGGACGCACAACGCCATGGGATGCCGATACCTACGATCTGGGAGCATGCTGTCAGTGCGCAATTCTGGTTCGAATCCTTTCAGAACTGGCAGTCGGAGTTTTTGTCGACCGCGGTGCAGGAATAAGGTGAATAGCGCTATTCCAAGCGAGTACGCGTAAAGCGTTCGGCCGAGACCGCCCGCCCGCACACTTTTCGGAGTGCCGGGTCGCCCGATTTGATCAGTGGGTTCCAGGTCATGCTCTTCAATCTGATCAGGGTCTTTGGATTCTGCGGAACCCCGCTGAAACAGAAATGCCGTCAGAACGACGTAAGCCGACATCTGAAGGAACTCTCTTTCCCAGTTTTCGAAAAGTGCGGATAGGAAATGGCCGCTGGCGACATAACTGGCGAAGGTAGTGGCAGGCAGGCGATGTTCAGCCAGCTCCTCGTTGTAAACCGATAGCCCGCTCACCGTCATACCGACCAGCGTTCCAATCGTGGCGGCGACGAGCACGATGGTCAAACCGTTGTCTCGAACAAACTTCATCGACCTACTCCGTGAATGACTGGTTCTCCAAACCGGTGCGGAACCGCGTTGTTCCTCAACAGAGCGCTTTGTCCGTCGCACCTTCCCGGACGGAACCTTTCGAGGTCCTGCTTGTTCGATTGCCATTCTTGAAAGGTGAACAGTTATGGCGAAAGAACTTGCGGGCGCAGTCGTGGTGATAACCGGTGCGTCGAGCGGCATAGGCCAGGCGACGGCTGAGGCTTTTGCCAGGCATGGGAGCCGGCTCATACTGGCTGCTCGAAATGGCGAGGCTCTTTCGCGGGTGGCGCATGCTTGCAACCGGCTTGGTGCGGAGGCGTTACCGGTCATTGCCGACGTCGGTGACGCCGCATCTGTCAGAGCTCTCGCTGAAAAGGCATTGGTTTTCGGGCGGATCGACTTCTGGATCAGCAATGCGGGCGTTGGCGCGGTCGGGCGTTTCGAGGAAACACCGATCGAGGCTCATGAACAAATCATTCGAACCAATCTCTTAGGCCATATCAACGACGCCCATGCCGTTTTGCCGATTTTCCTTCGGCAGCAACGCGGTGTCTTCATAAACATGATCTCGCTTGGGGGCTTCGCCGCCGCGCCGTTTGCAACCGCCTACAGCGCCAGCAAATTCGGTCTACGCGGATTTTCGGAAGCGCTGCGAGGTGAGCTTGCGGACCGGCCCGGCATTCATATCTGCGACGTTTACCCGGCTTTCGTCGATACGCCCGGCCTGCGACATGGAGCGAACTACGTCGGGCGCGAGATCACCGCGCCACCCCCGTTAATCGATGCGCGTGACGTAGCCGAGGCGATCGTTCGCGTGGCGCGTTTCCCACGTGCAACGACGACCGTGGGGGCCGTGACGAGTGTCTCCAGGCTCGTGCATCTGCTTGCACCCGATCTTACAGCACGCATTCTGGCACGCGGGATGGCCAGCTATTTCAAGCGCGCACGGCGCGTCGCCACGGGTGACGGCAATCTCTATCACCCTTCAGCGGATGCAGGCCATATCGATGGAGGGCTGAGATCGCCTCACCGTACCAGCCGAACGGTGCTGGTCGCGCTGGCAGGCATTGCGCTGCTCGGCTTCCTTGCTGCCAGACGCAGCCGACGATGATTTTCGGCGGCCCTTGCCACTTGTTGCCACGCCAGCCCAAAGCGCGGGAACATCTCCTACCCAGTCGAGTTGGCTAGTTGAGCCTAAAAAACTGGAGAACACCATGAGCGACGACGAACGCCGGCCGCTTCCGCCGCAGCCGGAACAGAAGCAAACGCCCCCAGGTTTGACAAAAGCCATGACGCCCGTTCCCGACCACGGTGAAGACAGTTACGTCGGGTCGGGCCGCCTCAAGGGAAAGGTTGCGTTGATCACAGGCGCCGATTCCGGTATCGGCCGCGCCGTGGCGATCGCGTTTGCCCGCGAAGGCGCAGATGTCGTCGTCTCCTATCTGAGCGAGGACGAGGATGCCAATGAAACGGCCCGCTGGATCGAACGGGAGGAGCGACGAGCGCTTGTCCTTCCGGGCGACATAACCACCGAAGAGCACTGCGCCCACCTCGTGCGCCAATGCATCGAGAACTTCGGGCAGCTCGACGTCCTCGTCAACAATGCCGCCTTCCAGCGCACCTATGCCGATATCGGCGATATCAGCACAGCAGAATGGGATCGAACGTTCCGAACCAATATCTATGCTCCGTTCTTTCTCGCCCGCGCCGCGATCCCGCATATGAAGCCTGGCGGCTCGATTATCAACACGACGTCTATCCAGTCGCGCCAACCATCGCCCCATCTGCTCGCCTATGCATCGACAAAGGGTGCGATCTCGAATTTCACGGCCGGTCTGGCCGAAATGGTGGCCGACAAGGGCATTCGGGTGAACGCCGTGGCGCCAGGGCCGATCTGGACGCCCCTCATTCCGTCCACCATGCCGCCGGAGAAGACGAAGGATTTTGGCAAACAAGCCCTGCTTGGCCGCGCCGGCCAACCAGCCGAACTGGCGGGGGCATACGTCCTGCTCGCCTCCGACCTCGGCAGTTACATGACGGGCGCCGTCATTCCCGTGACGGGCGGCGAAATCATGATCTGAACGGCCGCTGCTCAACAACGTCCCTGCGGTGCGGATCGTGTGCCCGCACCGCTTATGCGCAGGCAAAGCCTTAGGCCTAGAAACCGGAGATTTGTATATGGACACGTTCAAGAACCTGCGCCTCCCGGCCTGTGCTCTCTTGTTTCTCTTGCCCGCAAGCGCGCACGCCCAGATCAAGGGCGAGATTGGCCGCGCGTCGGACGTGATCATCGAGGGTTCAATTCTGGAGCCGGAAAAACTCCAGATGGGCGACGACGACAAGCTCACAGATCTCATTAGGGCGCCGGACGGCTTCAAGGTCGAGGTTTTTGCGCGCGATCTTGTCAATCCGCGCATGCTTGCGGTGTCCGATACCGGCGTCCTCTATGCCACCCGCCGCTCCGTCGGCGACGTCATCATGCTGAAGGATGCCGATGGCGACGGCAAGGCCGACGGCGCGGTGACGGTCGCCAGTCGCCCGGGCATGCATGGCATCGCGTTCGATGGCGGCAAAGTCTTCCTCGTGACGATCCACGATGTCTATACGGCCGATGTCAAGGAAGATGGTACATTCGGTCCTCTGACTCGTATCATCAATGATTTGCCCGACGCCGGCCAGCATGCCAACCGCACTCTCGCCGTTGGGCCAGACGGCATGCTCTATATCTCCTCAGGCAGCACCTGCAATGAATGCCAGGAGGACAATCCCGAAAACGCGGCTCTTCTGCGCGCCAGCAAGGACGGCAAGAGCCGGACGATATTTGCTAGCGGTCTCAGGAATACGATCGGCTTCGACTGGGAGCCAACGTCGGGTGCCCTCTACGGCGTCGACCACGGCATTGACTGGCTTGGGGACGATGTGCAGATCGAGGAACTGAACCTGCTCGAACAGGGGAAGAAGTACGGCTGGCCCTATGTTTATGGCAAGAGTGGCCTCAATCCGCATATCGACCCGCCGGAAGGAATATCGCTGCAGGATTGGGCACAACAGTCGAGCGAACCGCTGCTCGGCTACACACCGCACAGCGCGCCGATGCAGATGGCGTTTTATGACGGTAACGCTTTTCCGGAAGGCTATCGAGGAGATGCGTTCATCGCCATGCGTGGCTCGTGGAACCGCCGCCCGCCGAGCGGTTACGAGGTCGTCCGCATCGATTTCGAAAACGGCAAACCCGTCGCCTTCGAGCGGTTCCTTGAAGGTTTTCTGTTGCAGCAGGAGAACGGGAAATACGGCTATCTCGGTCGCCTGACCGGCGTCGCTGTGGGCATGGATGGCGCGCTGTTCGTTGCCGATGACAGCAACGGGATCGTCTATCGGGTGCACTACGAAGGCGGGCAAAAGGCAAGCGCGGACAATGCCGAAGCGATTCCCAACGTCGTGGCGGATAAGCCTGCGTCGAAGACCGCGCTCGACCTGATCGAGGCGAAAGAGGCGCAAGTGATTGCCGTCAGAAGCGCGTTTGCGGCGAACCAGCCGATTCCGCTTCAGTATAGTGCCGACGGCGACAATGCTTCGCCGGCACTGGAATGGGATGCCGGACCCGAGGGCACAAAATCCTATGTTGTCATCGTTGACGATCCCGATGCCGACAAACCCAAACCGTTCACGCATTGGGTGGCCTACGATATCCCGGGCGACGTCATCAAGCTACGCGAGGGGATGCCGGGGACACCAATCCTCCAAGAGCCGGAGGGCCTGAAGCAGGGCGCCAATAGCATGGGATCTATTGGCTATACCGGGCCCAAACCACCGGTTGGCGACCCCGCCCATCACTACCATTTCCAGGTCTTCGCACTCGATGTCGAGACCCTCGGCATCGATCCGGGCGCGATGCGTGAAGACGTGCTTGAGGCGATGAAGGGTCACGTTCTCAGCAAGGGCGAAATAACAGGGACATTCGAGCGCAGAGCTGGAGCCAACTGAGGAGAACAGAGATGAAAGCCCTGACCTGGCATGGCAAAAGCGATATCCGCTGCGAAAGCGTTCCTGATCCCAAGATCGAACATGGCCGCGACGCGATCATCAAGGTGACGGCCTGTGCGATCTGCGGGTCGGACCTGCACATCTTCGACGGCGTGATCCCCAGCATGCAACATGGTGACATCGTCGGCCACGAAACCATGGGCGAGGTGGTCGAGGTCGGCTCGGACAACAAGGCGCTGAAGGTGGGCGATCGTGTCGTGGTGCCCTTCACCATCGCCTGCGGTGAGTGCTTCTTCTGCAAGCGCGGTCATTACTCGGGCTGTGAGCGTTCAAACCCGAACCGTAAGAAGGCCGCGAAGCTCTGGGGAAACTCGCCTGCAGGACTGTTCGGCTATTCCCATTTGCTTGGAGGTTTCAGCGGCGGACAGGCGGAATATATGCGCGTGCCATATGCCGATGTCGGGCCGATCAAGGTGCCGGATGGCCTGACGGACGAGCAGGTGCTGTTCCTCTCCGACATCTTTCCGACCGGCTACATGGCAGCTGAATTCTGCGACATCACTCCTGGGGACACGATCGCGATCTGGGGCTGCGGACCTGTCGGCCAGATGGCAATCAAGAGCGCTTTTCTGCTCGGCGCTGAACGGGTGGTCGCCATCGACACCGTGCCGGAACGCAAGGCGCTTGCCGAGGCGAGCGGCGCGCTCGTGCTCGATTTCCGCGACGAGGATATTTATGACCGAATGATGGAATTGACCGCCGGCCGCGGAGCCGATGCCTGTATCGATGCGGTCGGCACGGAGCCGGACACCATGTCCGGCTTCGACGCGATCGTCGATCGGGTGAAAGTCGCCACCTTCATGGGCACGGACCGGCCGCATGTGCTGCGCCAGGCCATTCATTGCTGCCGCAACTTCGGCACGGTCTCGATCGTCGGCGTCTATGGCGGTTTCGTCGACAAGATCCCGATGGGGTCGGCCATCAACCGCGGCCTGACCTTCCGCATGGCGCAGACACCGGTGCAGCACTACCTGCCGATCCTGCTGGAGCGCATCGAACGGGGCGACATCGATCCGTCCTTCGTGATCACCCATCGGGCAGGGCTGGAAGACGGCCCCGAGCTTTACAAGACATTCCGCGACAAGAAGGACGGTTGCATCAAGGTCGTGCTCAAGCCGTGAGCCTCTGCGCGCCGATGGTTCTGTGCCACCCTAAGGACAAAATCGATGACCGATACCGATCGACATGAACAAATCCGCCGGCGTGCCTACTGGATCTGGGAAGAGGAAGGATCTCCGACCGGTGACGATCTGCGCCACTGGTCAATGGCGGAAGCGGAGTTCGAGGCTTCGAGGAAGGGGTCCAGCGGAGACGCCGCCACGACTGACACACCGGAAGTGGAAATCTCGACCGGAGATGAGCCGCCTCGCAAGAGAATCAAAAGGACCGAAGGACCTTGAGCCCGTGAACCACCTCGATCACGCAATTCAGGTCGCCCAGTCGGCGCATGAAGGCCAAGCCGACAAGACCGGACGATCCTATTTCGAGCACTGCCGTCGCGTCGCCTCCTCCGTCACCGATGACACCGGAAAAGTCGTCGCGTATCTGCATGATGTGGTCGAGAAGGGTAAAGGTTGGACGCTGGATCGGCTGCGGGAGGAGGGTTTCCCGCCCGACGTCATCAGCGCGGTGGATGCGATGACGCGGCGAGAGGATGAGGAGTGGGAGGCATTTGTCCGCCGGGCTGCTTCGAACTCTGTCGCAAAGCCCGTGAAGCTGGCAGACCTTGAGGACAATCTTTCGCAAGTGCAGACGATCGGCGAGGATGGTCAGAAGTATCTGCGAGCCCTTCGTCTAATCACTGAACGCTGACAGCCTCTCGGCAGGCGGCTAGCAGGCAACCGACGACAGGAACGCCTCGGTCAACATCACTTCCATCTGTGCTGTAAAGCGGCTTTCGAGCAGTTTCAAGGACGCGTCATGCGTCTCGTCCGTGCCACTGCAGACGGCATCCGTCAGGATGATGGCGCGATAGCCGAGATCGATGGCACCGAGGGCTGTGGCGAGAACGCAGACATCGGTCTCGCCACCGGTGATGACCAGCGTCTCCACGTCGTGTCCCTTTAGATAGGCGTGTAGCCGTCCGTCGATCCAGGGAGAATAGGTTCGCTTGTCGAAGAGGATAGCGGGCGGCGTAAATGCGGCGAGTTCCGGGAGGAGGCCGTACATCTCGCCCGGCAGGTGCTCGGCCGTCATCATCCACCACTTCTCGTAGTAGTTTCGCCACATGCCCATGGCATCGGTAGCGCGGGCGGGTGGGAGAAACCGGGAGAAGATCGTGCGCTCGGGATGGCGGCCCACGACTTCCAGGACTTCTGGCGAGACCCGCTCCATCCAGGCGACTTTCCAGGGCGTGTCTTCAGCGAACATGCGCTGCATATCCACGCAGATATGTCGCCACTCACTGTACATCTCCACTCCCGTTGCTTCGCATCGGACCGGGCGTCTTCCGCCGCGGAGAGGGTCGGGCGGAGAGCGCTTCTCCGCCCGTTCCGCGTCATGCCGCCTTGGTCTTGCCTTCGCGGTTGACCTTGGCCTCTGCAAGCTGCGTCAGGGCCTGGTCGGTCTTGGTTTCCTCGGCGAGCGTCTGGTCGAGGAGTTTGGCGACATCGTTCTTGCCAAGCTGCATCGCCCAGGACTTCAAGGTGCCGTAGCGGGCGATCTCGTAGTGCTCGACGGCCTGCGCAGCGGCGAGAAGGCCTGCGTCGAGTGCGGGCGACCCCTTGAATTCCTCGAGGATTTC
Source organism: Shinella zoogloeoides (assembly GCF_030733845.1). Taxonomy (NCBI): domain Bacteria; kingdom Pseudomonadati; phylum Pseudomonadota; class Alphaproteobacteria; order Hyphomicrobiales; family Rhizobiaceae; genus Shinella; species Shinella zoogloeoides. The sequence goes on along the minus strand of NZ_CP132313.1, from coordinate 415,922 downwards.
CTGGCCTTCTTCGAGAATGCCGTCGATGGCCGGGCAAGTCTTGCCGCGGGCGGGCTTGCCGAGAAGCTCGAACACCTGCACGAGCCGCTCGACTTGGCCCTCGGTTTCCTGCAGGTGCTTGTCGAAGGCGGCCTTCAGGTCCTCGGCCTCGGCGCCGCGGATCATCTTCTTGAGGCCGGCAATGATCTTGCGCTCGGCGTAGTAGATGTCCTTGATACCATCGAGGAAAAGGTCTTCCATTGTCTTGGTTGGCATGGGTCTCTCCTGTTGTTGTGAACATTAGCCTAGATGGCAGGCGCGATCGCGCGGGGAGCTAACCAGCCTTGTGGACCTTTGTTCCCCGCGGATGCTGCAAGGCAAGCCACCCGCTATGCGGACGGAACGGATGCCTTGCCGAGCTTGACGGAGGGCTCGCGCGCCCAAAGGCGCAGCTTGCCGAGTTCCGCGACGAAGGCCGAGAGGCCGTCTTCACACGGCAGTTCGATGACGCCTTCATCGAGCTTGTCGGCGATCCCGGCCTTCTCCAGAAGCGGGAAGGCATCGGCGGCGTGGCCAATGAACTTGCAGTGCTGGAAGGCATCGGCGACGAAGTCGCGCGCGGTCGCCTCCTGCAGAAGGTCGTCCATGGCTGCCTTGGCCGGCAGCAGCGCCACCGCGTCGAAAAGCACGGACGGGCCGCCGTCAATCATGAACTGCGCCGGTACCCATGATCCGTCGGACGCTGTCACGCCACCAACTTTCGGCGCGATCAGGGCGACCTCAGCCTTTTCCGCCAGAATGGCGTCCTGCAGGCCGGTCAAGAGGTCGATATCGACGCCGTCCGTAATGAGGATGCCAAGCTTGCGCCCCTCGAAGCGCTTCGGTCCCCGCTCCACGATGCTCAGCGCCGGCGAGGGCTCGAGGTCCTGCCGTGTCGGCATTGCGGCATCGGCGGGTTTCGGCATGGACTGGAAGCCGAGCTTTTCGCCGACGGTGTTGGCGAGGGTCTCGTCGATATTCATCACATGCGAGACGACGCGCTCACGGATCACGGGTGTTTCGACCTTGCTGAGCTCAAAGGTCAGAGCGGCCGCGATGTGCCGTTGCTCGGCCGGGGTTTGGCTAATGTAGAACTGGCGCGCCTGGCTATAGTGGTCGGCAAAGCTTTCGGGGCGTAGCCTCACCTTCTGGCCCTGCTCTTCGGCGGGGAAATGCGGGAACCCGGCGACCGGCGATTCACGCGGTCCTTCTCCCCAGGAGTTGGGCTGGTAATTGGCGCGGCCGACGGGGTTGCGCATGGCCATATGCCCGTCCTGCTGGAAGTGATGGAAAGGGCATTTGGGTGCGTTGATCGGGATATGTGTGAAGTTCGGGCTGCCCAGACGCTTAAGCTGCGTATCGAGGTAGGAGAAGTTCCGCCCCTGCAGCAGCGGATCGTTGGAAAAATCGATACCGGGCGGTACGTTCTGGGTCATGAACGCGACCTGCTCCGTCTCGGCAAAGAAATTCTCCGGCATGCGATCGAGGACGAGGCGGCCGACCGGTTTCACCGGCAGGACCTCCTCGGGGATGATCTTGGTAGGGTCGAGGATGTCGAAGTCGAAACTGTCGGCAAAATCCTGATCGAACAGCTGGAGACAGAGCTCCCATTCGGGGAAGTTGCCCGACTGGATGGCGTTCCACAGGTCGCGGCGGTGATAGTCCGGGTCGGCACCGTTGATCTTCACGGCCTCGTTCCAGGCGACGGATTGCAGGCCGAGCTTGGGTTTCCAGTGGAATTTGACGAACGTGGACTCACCCTTCGCGTTGACCAGGCGGAAGGTATGAACACCGAACCCTTCCATGAAGCGGAAGGAACGGGGAATGGCCCGGTCCGACATGACCCACATGATCATGTGCATGCTTTCCGGTGTCAGACTGATGAAGTCCCAGAAATTATCATGCGCGCTCTGGGCCTGTGGGAAGGCACGGTCGGGCTCCTGCTTCACCGCATGCACCATGTCCGGGAACTTGATGGCATCCTGGATGAAGAAGACCGGGATGTTGTTGCCGACAAGATCCCAGTTGCCCTCCTGCGTGTAGAGTTTGACGGCAAAGCCGCGCACGTCGCGGGCCAGATCGAAGGAACCCTTGTTTCCTGCGACGGTGGAAAAGCGAACAAAAGCCGGCGTCTTCTCGCCGGCGCGCTGAAAGAGGTCGGCGCGCGTATACGCAGCGAGGGACTCGTAAGTCTCGAAGAAGCCGTGCGCTCCATACCCGCGTGCATGCACCACCCGTTCGGGAATGCGCTCGTGGTCGAAATGGAAGATCTTCTCGCGGAAATGAAAGTCGTCGACCAGCAACGGCCCGCGTGCGCCGACGCGGAGCGAGTTCTGGTCATCAGCGACAGGACCACCTTGTGCCGTCGTCAGAACGGGCGTTTCGCCCTCGGCGACCTGGTGCAGTTCGCCGCCATCGCCACGCACTAGCTTTTGGTCGTGGATCTGCGCGGCCGTTGCCGTGGATTTCGATGATTTCGCCGATGCTGCTTTCGGTGATGTGGTCTTGGCCATGGTGCGCTCCCTGTTTGCGACTAGCCAACAACACGTGCGGCGAAAGGTTCCGTACGTCGGCATTTTCGTGCTCCCGACGACGGAGTCTGTCCGCAAACGTACAGGAACTTCGTCCCTCCTCTCCGGTTTTGACCATCCCGATAGGAGGTCACCATGCAACTCATCGAAACGAATGTTCACAGCGGCGAAGGCACGACGACGGTCGAGTTCGTCGGAGAGGGTGGGGAGAAGGTATCGGTCTGCATGGCCGCGAATGACGTGCAAGAAGATGCTGCGATCACGCGCGCCAAGGAAATCATGGTCCAGCTCACTGCTTTCGATACCGATCCCGCGCAGCAGGGCGATATCGACGACGAGACCATAAACGAGGAAGCTGCCGAGGACACCGGCTTCACATCAGAAGCGCGGAGCTGACCTATGGGGTCTCCCGTTACGATGATTACCGGGGCCGCATCTGGAATAGGGCGGGCGACGGCGGAACTTCTTGCGTCAACGGGCCATCGTCTCGTGCTCTTCGACCGCGACGAAAATGCCCTTTCCGAAACACAGAAAGCTCTGGTGGATGGCACCGAGGCAATCGCTATCGCCGGTGATGTTTCTGATGAATTTGACCTTGGCGACATGGTCCAGAGGACACAAGACCATTTCGGCCGCCTGGACGCGGTCGTGGCGAATGCCGGCATCAACGGCGTCTGGGCACCTATCGAGGATCTAAGCCCCTCCGAATGGGACGAGACGATCCGCGTCAATCTTCGCGGTACCTTCCTCACGCTTCACGCGGCGGTTCCGCTGCTTAAAAGAGCTGGAGGCGGGGCAATCGTCGTCGTATCGTCGATCAACGGGGTGCGCACCTTCACCAATCCCGGTGCGACCGCCTATAGCGCGTCCAAGGCGGCGCAGGTGGCCATGGCGCAGCAACTCGCCCTTGAACTCGGAAAACACCGCATCCGGGTGAATGTCGTCTGCCCGGGAGCGGTCGAAACAAACATTGTCGCCGGCTCGCAAATTCGCAACCGCGCGGAAACGGAAGTGCCGGTCATCTGGCCGCAGGGCAGCATTCCCTTGACCGACGGTAGGCCTGGCCAGGCAATCGATGTTGCCAAGGTCATCCGATTCCTGCTCAGCGCCGAGGCATCGCATATGACGGGCTCGCCAGTCTACGTAGACGGCGGCCAGGGGTTGCTGCGATGATGCGCGCATGCAGTTGGGGGCCGCAGTTTTGCGAGGACGGCTCAACGGTGTTCCGGCTTTGGGCGCCGGCCGAATCCACATTGGCTTTGGAGATCGATGGCCGCCGTATTGCGATGAAGCGGCAGGATGACGGTTGGTTCGCGGTCCGTCTCGAGAATCAACCCGTAGGAGCGCTCTACGGCTTCGTGCTCTCCGATGGCAGGCGCGTGCCCGATCCCGCATCCCGTTTCCAGCCGCTGGGTGTCGATGGCCCCTCATTGCTGTGCGGGCCAGATTGTTTTGCCTGGCGACAGGCTGACTGGTGCGGACGTCCGTGGGAAGAGGCCGTCTTCTATGAGCTCCATGTCGGTACGTTCACGCGGGATGGAACCTACGATGCAGCCATCGAGCACTTGCCCCGGCTTGCCGAAATGGGCTTTACCGCGATCGAACTGATGCCGATTGCTCAGTTTCCCGGTCGCTGGGGCTGGGGTTACGACGGTGTTCTCCAATTCGCGCCGCACAACGCCTATGGCACGCCGGACGATCTGAAGCGCCTCGTGGACGCGGCCCATCAGTGCGGGCTGATGGTCTTTCTCGATGTAGTCTACAATCATTTTGGGCCGGAAGGTAACTTCCTGGCGCACTATGCGCCCGGCTTCTTCCATAGCGAGGATCCCACGCCGTGGGGATCTCGGATTGCTTTCGATGAACCGGCGGTACGATCTTACTTCATCGGAAACGTTCTTCACTGGTTGCAGGAATATCGGTTTGATGGGCTTCGGCTCGATGCCGTCGATCAGATTGTCGATGCTGGAACGCCGCACATCCTGCAGGAAATCTCAGACACGGTGGATGCGACGTTCACCGATCGCCAGGTGCATCTCGTTGTCGAAAATCCCAGCAACGGGGGTGATCTGCTCGTAGCGGATGAAACTGGTCATCGCCTGTTTGCGGGCGACTGGAACGACGAATTCCACCACGCGATGCACGTTGCTGTGACCGGAGAAGCCGAGGGCCACTATGCTCCCTATAAGGACCGCCCTTGGAAACAAGTGAAGCAAGCGCTGGCCAAGGGCTATCTGAACCAGGGCAAGACCACGGTCGGTTCCGCGCTACCGAACTCCGCGTGCCTGCCGCCGACGGCGTTCGTGCACTTCCTTCAAAATCACGATCAGGTCGGCAATCGGGCGCTGGGGGACCGGCTTCACACATCACTTGAGCCGAAGGTCCATCGTCTTCTGACCGAGATCCTCTTCCTGTCGCCGCAAATCCCCCTGGTCTTCATGGGCGACGAACATCTGAGCGACCGTCCGTTTCGCTTTTTCGCCGACTATAGTGGAGATCTCGCCGCCGACATCCACCGGAACCGCTTCAAAGAGGCGGAGAATTTTGGCGGTTATCCCGCCGGGGCAGGGCCGGAGGATATCGTGGATCCGAACGGTTGGGCCACCTTCACAAAGTCGAAGCTCGATTGGGCAAACCTGGACGTGCCGGAGCAGCGGGACTGGCGTGCATTCATAACCCGCCTTATCGAAACGCGTCGTCGGTTCGTGGTCCCGCTGCTCGCAAATGCCCGAGGCTGTGCGGGGGCCATCGTCTCGGAGACGGACGCGGAACTCTTCGTCGACTGGCGGCTGAATGGCGGGCTGCTTCAACTGCGGGCAAATACCTCTGAGGAGCCTCGCACTTTTGGTGCCGATCTTGGTGATCTGGTTTATGCGAGCGGCCCCGACGGAAAGCGAGATGTCATCGCTGCCTGGTCTACCCTCCTCTTCGTGCGCCCTTCGGGGATTTTCGCTCACGAGGCTGGATCATGAAGGTGGTGGCGTGGAACTTCATTGCGCCATCCCGGTTCGCGTGCCGGCGCCCCGCTGAGGACTTGCGCCAAGCAGGAGCGTGTGATCGATGACGGATACAGCCTCTAAATTGCAAACCGATTCAGCGGGTCAAGGGGATGTTCCGCGCGACGCCGGATCAGAACCCATCCTGAAGCAACTCGGGCCGGGCCTGATCACGGGGGCCGCGGACGACGACCCTTCCGGGATCGCCACCTATTCGCAGGCCGGCGCGCAGTTCGGTTTCAATCTGCTCTGGTTGATGCTGCTGACCTACCCGCTGATGTCGGCCATCCAGATGATCAGCGGGCGGATAGGCCGGGTGACGGGGTGTGGGCTGGCCGCCAACCTGCGCACCATCTGGCCACGCTCAATGGTGCTTCTCCTGGTTGGCCTGCTGTTCGTCGCCAACACGATCAATATCGGCGCCAACCTTTCGGCCATGGGGGCATCGGCTGAGCTTGCGACAGGGCTGCCGAGCATGCCGACGACAGTCGCCTTCGCGGTCGTGTCGCTCGTCTTGCAGATGTTCGTACCCTACCATCGCTACGCCGCCTACCTGAGATGGCTGACCATGGTGCTGCTTTCCTATGTCGCTGTCCTCTTCGTTGTGAAGATCGACTGGCTCGAGGCGGGCAAGGGCTTTGTCATGCCTTCGCTTGAGCTGAACGGCGAAACATTCACGGTGATCGTCGCCATCCTCGGCACGACGATCAGCCCCTACCTGTTTTTCTGGCAGACCAGCCAGGAGGTGGAGGAGATAGAGGGAAAGGATGAGGCGCAGCCGCTAAGGCAGGCGCCGCGCCAGGCAAAGCGCGAACTGAAGCGTATCCGCATCGATACCTTTGCCGGCATGGCGATCTCCAATCTGGTCGCCATCGCCATCATCATGAGCACGGCGGCGACCCTCCACGCGAGCGGAAAGACACATATCGGGACCGCAGCCGATGTGGCCGAGGCCCTGAAGCCCGTCGCTGGAAACTTCGCCTTCGCGCTCTTCAGCGTCGGCATCATCGGAACGGGCATGCTTTCGATTCCGGTGCTCGCGGGCTCAGCCGCCTATGCAGCGTCGGAGTGCTGTGGGTGGGCCTGCAGCCTCGAAAGCCGGCCGAAGGAGGCGATAGGTTTCTACAGCGTTATCGCGATCGCTACCATGCTCGGACTTGTGATCGAGTTCCTTCCCATTGATCCCATCCGCGCGCTCTTCTGGAGTGCCGTTATCAACGGCTTCGTCGCTGTCCCGATTATGATCGGCATGATGATGGTCGTCAGCCGCCATGCACGCATGAAACAATTCACGGCACGCCCGATGCTCGTTTTCGCCGGCTGGTCAGCCACAACTGTGATGGCGGCCGCAGCCGCAGCGATGATAATCTATCGGTGATGCTGTCAGAACGGTGCGGTTTAGCGACGGATGAATCGAGCGAGCCGATCACGGTCACGACCTGTCTTCTTCATATTGTTCGGCGCCATCGATAGGCCGAAGCCAGGGTTCACGGCGCTTCATCCACAGTTCGTAACTGGGGGTGAGGGGTGACGGCGCATCAGACAGAATACCGAGCTTAACCTCTGCTTCGTGTGTATCGAGGGAGAAGACACGCCCGCCGCAGTGCGGGCAAAAGGACCGTCCGGAAAAGCTGGCGATTTCTCCCGTATGCTCGAACTGTCCAGCAGGCCAGACCCCGAAAAACGTGAAGGCTGAGCCACTCTCCTGCCGACAATCGGTGCAATGGCAGATCCCGACGCGGTCGGGAGCGCCCCGTACTGTGATTCTTACCTGTCCGCAAAGACATGATCCGGTGAGCAGCGTCACGTCGGTCGCCTTTCCGTGTGGCGGTCATCTGCGCCGCGCGGGAGCTTCGTCTCGGAGGCTTCCGGGTGGGTGCCGTCCGATACGCTGCCGGGATGCGGGTCGGAGACCTCCTCACCGCGTGTTCGGGGGGCCTGCTCAAGGTTTCGGTATTCGACTCCCGGATTTTTACCCTTGTTCATGGCCACCTCCATTCACGATCGATCGGGTTGGCGGTCATCGAAGCCGACGTCCCAATCCTTCTGGCGCTTCTTGCCAGGGGGATCGCGGTGCGCAGTGGCATCCTCGGAACCGGTGACGACCGTCGGCTTCGCGCTTGCGACGCCGTCTGCCGACCGGTCGGCCTGCGAGGGGGCGAACTGGCCGGCGGCGTCGCGCTGCGGGTCTGTCGACCCTTTTGCGGATTTATCGGAATTCATTGGAATTTCCTCCATGACAAAACGCGCAATGGAGCGGCTAGTCGTCCAGGTCTTCAGCCATTTTCAGGTGGTGTTCGAGCGCCGGAAGCGTCTTTGCGGCCCATGCCTTCAGGTCGGCGTTGTCACCTTCCGAAGCGTAGCGCTTGAACACATCGACGGCGTCCTCATGGGCATCTTCCTGATCGTCCTGATAGGCGTCGTCGAAGTCCTTGCCCGAGAGATTCTTGAGCTCGTCGAACGATTTCTTCTGTGCGTCGGACATGCCTGTGGCCGCAGGCGCCTTCACTTTGCCGCCGTCGATCAGGCCCTTCAGTTCGCTCGTCGTCTTCTCATGAGCGTCGATCATCTGCTGGGCGAAGGCTTTCGTCGCCGCGTTACCCTTCTGCAGCGCGAGCTTGCTGGACTCGATCTCAAAGATGTCGTTCATCGAGACCTCCTTCACGAAATCCTCCGTTTTGGGAGGAATGTTTAAGGCGGAGTTGACGCCTGTGGTCTCGGCCGTCGATTGGGCAAAGGCGGCGGATGAAATCAGCAACAGGGCAAAAGTGGCAGGTAGAGTTTTCATGGCAGGTCTCCTTTGTTGTTTGAACCTCGCAGTCCGCCGCTTGTTCCGAGCGCTTCGACAGAAGAAGCCTAGTCTTTGTTACTCTTTATCGCGTCTGCCGTTGCTCCGAGGGTGTCGGCGACGAAGGCGCCACGTGCGCCCATCGGAAGCGGCGGACCTGTCGTGGTGTCCCGCGCCGTCTGATGTTCGAGTTCCGCATTCAGCTCCGCCCCCACAATCAGAATGCCGACCGAAAGCCAAATCCAGATGAGAAGACCCATCAGGGCACCAAACGCACCATAGGCAGCGTTATAGTCGGCGAAATTGCTGAGATAGAAGGAGAAGCCGACGGACATGACGATCCACGCGACCACCGTCAGCGCTGCGCCCCATGTCAGCCACCGTAGACGCGCCGGCGAGCGGCTTGGCCCATATCGGTAGATACAGGTCACGGCGGCAAAAGCGAGCACCAGCAGGATCGGCCAACGTAGGATCAGGAGAAGTCGCTCGTCGGCGCCGTCCAGCCTGAGATAGGCCAGGATGGCCGGCAAGACAGCAACAACGCCGATCAAAGCGCTGAGCCCCAAGACCCCGCCGATGGTGAACACCAGCCCGATCAGGTTCCGCTTGACGAAACCGCGCTTTTCTTCCTCGTCATAGGCAACGTTCATCGCGTCGAAGATCGCGAGAACGCCGTTTCGTGTACTCCAAAGTGCGATGATGAGGCCAACGAAGAAGGTCAATCCGAGCGTTCGGTCTCGACTAGCGGCAAGACTGGCGATCTGATCGGCGACGATCTCGAAGGAACCAGGCGGAAGAAGCGAGGCCAAGGCGTTCAGGTGATCTGCCATGGTCGATGGATCGGCGACAAGGCCATAGAGCGACACCAAAGCCGCCAGGGCGGGAAAGATGGCGAGTAGCAGGTAGAATGTTACACCGGCAGAGATAAGCATCACCCGGTCGGTCGAGACCTCATGGAACACCCGCCAGAAGACATCGCGAAGACCTCGGGCCGGGATTGATTCCGGCACCTCGGCTTCGCGGCCATGCGCATCGATTTCACGCTTATCAGGAACCAGTCCGGATGCTCGCCATGTCGGCGCAGCCACCCAGAGCGCCGCGCCGGCAATTGCCATCAATGCGATTATCGATGTCAGCCGAGTCGAGCTGGCGCGGTGACCTTTCGACATCTCACAGACGACCGGGACGGACTGTCATCGATAGTCTCTCCTTCTGGCGCCATACCCGGCGCCGAGAATAAAGGACAGTGCGGTAGCCAGGCCGACTGTCACCAGAGGTCGTTCGCGAATTATCTGTTCGACACGGCGTTCTATCGCGCTGGCTTTGGCGCGTGCGGTGCCACTGACGTCGACGGTGGTAGCACGAAAGCGGTCACGGAGGTTCTCCAGATCGCGTCGTATCTCGTGAAGCACGGCGGCATGATCATCTGTCGACGCCGAGGGATCGTTGGACGGGTGGAGCCCCAGACGTTCACTTTCGTGGGGCTCGGCCGTCGCCGCTGTTGAACCGGTTGCAGTAGCGGTGTGCGTCACGGAAACCGGGTCGGATGCGGGAAAGGTATCCTCCAGTCCCTTGTCGAGCCTGGTCTTGCGTTTTGCCGTCTGTTCCGCCTGCTCGTTCAGCAACGATATCACGGCGGGTGAAACGGATTCATTGTCCATGCGTGCCTCCATAAATTCGAGTAGTCAGATCAGCTCGAGAACGGTCTGCCCTCGCCAGACGAGAGTTTTGAAACCGGCGGCGCGCCGCTTTGCAGATCGGGGAACGCCCATGCCTGCCAGGCCGCGGTGCTGGTTGTCACGAAACTGGCCCATGCGAGGGCGGGAATGAAGGCGAGGCTCAAGCCGATATCAGCCAGTTCGTTCCAAGCCTGCAGCCCGCTTGGTGAGACGGCTTCCTGCGCATCGGACGTGGTGTCGGGGGAGGGGTAGGCTATCACCCCTCGGGGGATGGGCTCACCGATTGGGTTTATGGTCATCGTCTGGTCTCCATGTCATGATCGCAACGGAAACAAGGTCTTGGATCGGAAGTTCCCCACCGGGCGAATTTTGCTAGCAACTATCGCTGGCGCAGAGGGTTGTTGCGCTTGCTCCTTGCGTCTGGGCGACGCTGTCCCGTCAGCGGATGTCATTTGGATCAGACGTGTCGATAGAGCGGTCCGCGATGTTGTAGACTGGTCCTGCACTGTCTATCTGTCGTCGGGTATTTCAGAGGTCACGACATTGGCGAAACGCGCAGGAAGCGCCGATCTTCCCCTGCATGGCGGAAAAGTTCCGAGATGGCTCGGGGATCGTATGACGCGGCTCGGCGCGATCATCACCGAGGCGATCGTTCATCACTATGGGCGTGATGACTATCTGCGCCGGCTGGCCAATCCGTTCTGGTTCCAGTCCTTCGGCGCCGTCATGGGAATGGACTGGCATTCCTCGGGGGGTAACGACCAGCGTTCTCGGCGCGTTGAAGCGCGGCCTGGTTCCGCTCTCCGGTGAGCTGGGCCTTCATGTCTGCGGCGGGCGCGGCGCCCAGTCGCGCAAGACGCCGGGCGAACTGATGAGCATCGGTGATCGCGTCGGCCTTGACGGCGTGAGACTTTCCACGACAAGCCGATTGGTCGCAAAGGTCGATAGTGCCGCGGTGCAGGACGGGTTCGACCTCTATTTGCACGGATTTGTGGTTGCCGACGACGGGAAATGGGTTGTCGTGCAGCAGGGCATGAACGGCGACAGACGCCAGGCTCGGCGGTATCACTGTTTATCCGAGGGGCTGAACGGTTTTCTCGACTCGCCGCATGCCGCCATCGAGGGGAGGGACCAGGGGGAAATCGTCAATCTTGCCGACACGCGCGCCAAGCTCTCGCGGGAGGCACAGCTCGATCTTCTTGCAACGCTCGGGCCGGACCGTATCGTCCGCGAACTGGCCTTGATTGAGAAAGCACCGGCAATCAGCGTGAAGAAAGGCGACGCACAACTCACCTTGCCGCATCTTGTTATGCCGGCACATCACGATGTCCGCGAGAGCGACATCAACATGCGGCGTTTGCACGGCAATTTCGCTGCGGCAGCGGAGCGCGGACCGGCCGACTTCGAGGGTCTGCTCCTCACGCCGGGCGTGGGAGCCCGCACCGTTCAGGCTCTGGCACTGGTGGCCGAGGTTGTGCACGGAGCACCCTGCCGCTTTTCCGACCCCGCCCGGTTTTCGCTCGCCCATGGTGGTAAGGACAGACACCCGTTTCCAGTGCCATTGAAAGTGTATGACGAGACGATCGGCGTGATGAAATCCGCAGTCCGCAAGGCGAGGTTGGGGTTGGAAGAGGAATTGCAAGCGCTGAAGCGGCTTGACGAGCAAAACCGTCAACTCGAACGCTATGTGACGGGGCCGGATCTGAAGGAGATCGTCGCCGGGGAATTTCGCCGTTCGGCCACCATCGACGGCCGCAGCGTGTTCGGGTGGGAACGTGATCTCGGGAAGTCGAATTCAGACGACTGAGCTTTTGTGGACGCGATATTGTCCATGCGACGAGCGGAACACCGATCCGTCAGCATTTTTCGTTCCGTCGTCTGGGAGAAAGAACGCAGTCAATGCTTCCGCCTTGGTCCACCGGGCCTCGGCATCATGGCCATTCCGGGTGTCGGACCGGTGGTTGCCGCCGGGCGGCTTGCCGCAACGGCGGCAGCAGCAGCGGCCGGGCGCCGTCGCCGGCGGCGCGGCCGGTGGGCCCATTGGCGCCATGACGGAGTCTGGCGTGCCGAAAGAGCATGCCCATGTTTGTGCCGAAGGTGTTCGCCGTGGCGGCACGCTCGTCACGGCGCGTGTCGACGAAAGCCTCTATGCCGAGGCTGACGCGATCCTGCGTCAGTCCAACTGGGTTGATCCGACAGAGCGCCGTGCCGCCTACGCTGAGTAGGGCTGGACTTGGCTTGACGACACACTCGATCCCTACGGCCCCGCGGAAATTGAGCAGGAGCGGTTGCGTTATAGACGCTAGCCGTTACTTGCGTCCAATAGAGGAAGGAGCGGCCTGTAGGCCGCTCTTTCGTTCTTAGGTAGAGTCGGTGGGTGTCGTCGCTCGGAGATCTTCTTCTGTGAGATGAAGCAGGTTTCCTTCAGCCGTACCTTCGCGGTCGTATTTCTCGCTCGCGACGCTCTCGAGCAAGGATCTGTGCCTCTTCAACAGCCCGACCGGGCCGAGCGAGGCGGGATCGAAGGATTGAAGGGTGCTGGCATAGATAAAGACGTCGACAGCGGTTCCTTCGGGCGTCTGCATTGACCAGAACAGCCCGAGTTCCCTTGGTGCGGATGCACCATTCTTCCTGATGAGAGGCATTTCGTTTCCTGCATGCGCATGTCTGTTTGTCGGGAAGCCCCGCTGCAGCGGGGCTGCAAAAGCCTCCCCAGTCCGCCGCCGTGAAACGGAATAACGAAGGTGAAGTGGAGCACGGCGGCAGGAAGTCAATCATTTCGGCAGCAGGGCATCTTCAGAAATAACGAAGGGCGCTCGACCCTTCCGGGGAGCGCCCTTTGAACCCGGACGACTACGAACGCGCGACAGAGCACCATCGCTGCAGGCAGTCATCGATTACGGGTGGTGAACGTTAGATGGGAGAGGCCGCCGGGAAATTCAAGCCCATCTGGATTGTCTGCCGCACGAGCAGGAGTGCCCAGGCATGTATCGCAAATGCCGCAACCGTCGTCGTCCATTGGCTGGTTCGCCTGCTCGCAGCAGAGGCAGACTGCGGAACACCGGGGACCAGCGTTCATCCTCGGCGGGCTGATGATTTCAATGCCATCGTCAGGCGGGATATCCTTGAAAAACCGTCGCATTGCACTTCTCCGTTCCCCCTTGCGAAAAGATGGGAGCGGCGGGCCGTTTTGCAATGGCGAGCGTTGGCGATGTGTGTTCTGAATATGGCAAGGATGGACTCCGCTCGTTGCCCATGCTTTCTTTCCCGTCGGAGGGACTTGTATGGCGTATGAATGGGATCCCCGGCGCGCGCGGCGCGCCCGTTTGATCAAGTTTGCGGCGGCTTTGGCGATCAGCGCATCGGCGATAACGGTTCCTGTCGCTGTCCTGCTGGCGGCCGCACCGGTCTGATATCGAGATCGAAGGCGGCGATCGATGACAGAGGACGATCCGTTTGAGCTTTCCCGCTTCGTCGCTGCGCAGGATCTTGTCTTCGATACGGTCCTTGCCGAGCTGAGAGCCGGGCGCAAGCAAACCCACTGGATGTGGTTCGTCTTTCCGCAACTGCGCGCGCTCGGCAGATCTCCGACTGCGAATTTTTACGGGATCGGCTCCATTGAAGAGGCGCGAGCCTATTTGCTGCATCACCTTCTTGCTGAACGACTGGCGCAGGCGGTCGATGCGGTCCTTGGAGTATCCGGCTGTTCGGCCCATGAGATCTTCGGTTCGCCCGACGATCTGAAATTCCGCTCCTCGATGACATTGTTCAGCGCGGCCGCTGATGGGGAGGAGGGCGAACGGTTTCGGCTCGCCCTTCAGCGCTTCTTCGCCGGCGAAGCGGATCCGCGAACCCTTGAACTGCTCGGCGGCGGCATCAGCTAGCTGCCGCCCCTGACCCGCGCCGGTCAGATCGCGCGAACGTTTTCCGCTTTCGACTTGCCGGTCTTGCGGTCCTGACCGAGCTCATAACTGACCTTCGAACCATCGCGCAGCGGCCCACCCGAGATCACGCCCGAGACATGGACGAAGACATCCTGCCCGCCATGGTCCGGCGTGATGAATCCGAAACCCTTGTCCTGATTGAAAAATTTGACCGTACCCGTTGCCATGAAGATCCTCGTAAGCTTAGCGGCATTGCGCCAGTGGCGAGCATATTCGCCACGCGAGATACTCGCAACCTGACATGCGCGATACGACGGGAACAAGAATCCTTCGCGCGGGGTTTTCCTCTCGACGCGGGTGGTCGTTCGACGGGCGCCGGCAACGCGGGATAGATCGAGGTCGATGATGGCGGCTGACAAGCTCTCAACCTACAAGAAGAAGCGGGATTTCAAGCAGACGCAGGAGCCGAGCGGTTCGACGGAGGTCAAACCCTCAAACCGTCTGCGCTTCATCATCCAGAAACACGATGCCACCCGTCTTCATTACGATCTCCGCCTCGAACTCGATGGCGTGTTCAAATCCTGGGCGGTCACGAAGGGGCCGTCACTCGATCCGGACGACAAGCGACTCGCCGTCGAGGTGGAAGACCACCCGCTCGACTATGGCGACTTCGAAGGCACGATCCCGAAAGGCCAATATGGCGGCGGAACGGTGATGCTGTGGGATCGAGGTTACTGGGAGCCGGAGGGCAACAAGTCGCCGGAGGAGACGCTCAGGAAGGGCGACTTCAAATTCGTGCTGCACGGCAAGCGCCTCCATGGCAGCTTCGTGCTGGTTCGGATGCGTCATGACCGCGACGGCGGCAAGCGCACCAACTGGCTGCTGATCAAGCACCATGACGACCATTCCGTCGAGGAGAACGGCGCGGCCATCCTCGACGAGAACATGACCTCGGTGGCCTCGGGGCGCGTCATGGCGCAGATTGCTGCCGGCAAGGGCCGCAAGCCGAAGCCGTTTATGATGGCGAGCGGCGATGTCGAGGCGGATGCCGTCTGGGACAGCAAGCACGGCCTCGCTGCCGACGAGCGCAAGAAAAATCGATCCAGCAAAACCGTGGCGACGTCGACGATTGCGGATCTTCCAGATTTCATCGCGCCGCAGCTTTGCGAAACACTCGACCGCCCGCCGGCCGGCGATAACTGGCTGCACGAGATCAAGTTCGACGGCTATCGCATCCAGATGCGGGTCGCCAATGGCAAGGCCACGCTGAAGACCCGCAAGGGCCTCGACTGGACCGCCAAATACCCCGAGATCGCGGATGCCGCTACTTCTCTTCCGGACTGCATCATCGACGGGGAGATCTGCGCGCTCGATGACAACGGCGCGCCGGATTTCGCCGCGCTGCAGGCCGCGCTGTCTGAGAAGAACACCGGCAACCTCGTCTATTTCGCCTTCGACCTGCTGTTCGATGGTGGCGAGGATCTGCGGGAGAAGGCGCTGACCGACCGGAAATCGCGCCTGCGGGACCTCCTGGATGATGCCACCGACGATCCCCATCTGCGGTTCGTCGAGCATTTCGAAACCGGCGGCGATGCGGTGCTGCGTTCCGCCTGCAAGCTTTCACTCGAGGGCATCGTCTCGAAAGAGGTGGATGCGCGTTATCGATCCGGCCGAACCGAGACCTGGGCGAAATCCAAATGCCGCGCCGGCCATGAAGTGGTTATCGGCGGCTACGCCAAGACGAACGGCAAGTTTCGCTCGCTGCTGGTCGGCGTCAACCGTGGCGACCATTTCGTCTATGTCGGCCGCGTCGGCACGGGCTACGGCGCCAAGAAGGTCGAGACCCTGCTGCCGAAGCTGAAAGCTGTCGAGGCGGAAAAGTCCCCCTTCACCGGGATCGGCGCGCCGAACAAGGAAAAGGAGGTCGTCTGGCTGAAGCCCGAGCTCGTCGCCGAGATCGAATTCGCCGGCTGGACCGCGGACGGCCTTGTGCGCCAGGCCGCGTTCAAGGGCCTGCGGGAGGATAAGCCGGCGGCCGAGGTCGAGGCGGAAAAGCCGGCTTCTCCCGCCAAGACCGCAACGCCAGAACCCGAGGTCGCCGCGAAGACAAAACCCAGCCGCCGAAAGGGCGCGAAAGCTGAGGTCATGGGCGTGCTCATCTCCAATCCCGACAAGCCGCTCTGGCCGGATGCCGGCGATGGCGCGCCGGTCACGAAAGAAGATCTCGCCCGCTATCACGAGGCGGTGGGTTCCTGGCTTATCGACCATGTGAAGGGTCGGCCGTGCTCGATCATCCGCGCGCCCGACGGCATCGGCGGCGAACAGTTCTTCCAGCGGCACGCCATGCCGGGGACGTCAAACCTGCTGGAGTTGGTCGAGGTCTTCGGCGACAAGAAGCCTTACCTTCAAGTCGATCGCGTCGAAGGTCTTGTTGCCATCGCGCAGATCGGCGGCATCGAGCTTCATCCATGGAACTGCGAACCCGGCCAGCCCGAAGTCCCGGGCCGTCTCGTTTTCGACCTCGACCCCGGGCCGGATGTCGATTTCACCACCGTGGTCGCTGCTGCGCGCGAGATGCGCGACCGGCTGGACGATCTCGGCCTGATCAGCTTCTGCAAGACCACCGGCGGCAAGGGGCTGCATGTCGTTACGCCGCTCGCCGTCAACAAGCGAAAGCCGCTGTCCTGGGCCGACGCCAAGGGTTTTGCCCATGACGTCTGCCAGGAGATGGCCCGCGACAATCCGGACCTCTATTTGATCAAGATGACGAAGAGCCTGCGGGAAGGGCGGCTTTTCCTCGACTATCTGCGCAACGATCGCATGGCGACCGCTGTGGCGCCGCTTTCGCCGCGCGCGCGGCCGGGGGCGACAGTGTCGATGCCGCTCAACTGGACGCAGGTCAAAGCTGGCCTCGATCCGAAGCGTTTCACCGTCAGGACCGTGCCGGCTCTGCTGGCGAAGACAACGGCCTGGGAGGATTATTGTGACGGACAGCGCCCGCTTGAGCAGGCGATCAAGCGGCTCGGCAAACAGAAGGCTGCGGCATGAGTGCGAGACAGGGCAGGGGACCGCGAACCGGCAGGCAACACGACATTCCGGTCGATCAGCTGCTGCGTCTGCGCCGGATACGCGGTCTGGCCAGGTTGATGGACACGGCGCTGCGGATTCCCGGCACCCGCTTCTCGCTCGGCGCGGACTCGGTTTTGGGCCTGGTCCCGGGTATTGGCGATTTCGGCGCCGCCGCGGTCAGCCTCTTCATCGTCAACGAGGCGCGCCGCCTCGGTGTGCCGAAGGAGACGCTCTTCAAGATGCTTGTCAATGTTGGCTTCGACACGGTGGCGGGAAGCGTCCCGGTGCTGGGCGATGTCTTCGACGTCTATTTCAAGTCCAACCGCCGAAACCTGCAACTCGTGCTGGATCACTTCGGCCTCGATCATGCCGACCTCGACCACTAGAATCCGTCAGTGTCGGTGGTATCGAACCGCGCGGGCGGCACCAAGAGGACAGGTGAGTCGTTGGAAAACCAGCAAACGGCACTTGAGAGATTTCGGCGGCTGCCGCCGATCGAGCAGCACGACCTCGTCGGCCTATGGAAAGGGCGGGGCATCCCGTCGGACCATCCGTTCGACGGCGTGCTGGAGAATCTCGGCTGGTTCGGCAAGCGGTTTACCCCGCAGATGCGAGCGGACGCCTTACTATTCCGGTCGGGAGAGTGCCGTCTGATCGCGATCGATCCGAGGCGAATACCCCTTCGGTTGGCGCTCCGCTTTCACAAGTTCGGCCGGACGCGCATCGCACGAAACCTGTTCTCCTATCTGGAGCGCCGGCTGCGCGCGAATGGTCCTGTCGCTTCTGTCAGAATGCTTGCCTTCGACGGCCTTGCGAGCGCCGCCATGGTCTACGATGAGCAGCCGATCGTGGATCATTTCCGAAGGATCGACGACAAGCATCTCATGGGAGTGATGGTAATGAGGCATGACGATCGGCGGTTCTTTTTCGAGCTTGAGCACGTCGACGGTTCGACATAATTGCTCCGATCACCCGTTGGTGCCGATTGTCACCGCAGCTCGTGTGCTGCGGCGTCGGGGTGAGAAGGCGCCCCGAAAGGATCACGCGCCCTATCCACCGGCCAGCTAGTCCCTGATCTCGAACACCGCGGCATTGTCCTGAATTTCGCGTAGTCCCTTGTAGGAGGCGTGGCGCAGATTTCCGTCGTCCGTCCAGCCGCGAAACTCGATCTCGGCGATGAGAGTCGGCTGGGCGAAGACGTAGTTCTTGCCCTTCAGCGGCACGACGGGCCTTTTGGTCTTCAACTTGTCGAGTGTCTTGCGCAGGTATTCCGCGTCGGCGGTTTTGAACCCTGTGCCGACCGAGCCGACCGACACCCAGCCGTCGCCCTCGCGTGCTGCCAGCAACAGGCTTCCGATGCCGCCGCGCGCAGCGTCCGATTGCTCGTAGCCGACGATCATGAAGCTTTCGCTTTGGACGCATTTGATCTTGATCCAGTCGCCGGTTCGGCCGGATCGATAGGGACGATCACGATGTTTGGCGATGATGCCTTCGAGGCCCATTCTGCAGGCGTTTGCCAGTAGCTTCGCCCCGTCACCAGCGGCTTCTTCCGAGAGCTGGACCGCGCCAATCGTTCCGTCGAGAAAGTCCGCGAGCAGATGACGGCGGACGGCAAGCTCGGTCCTGGTCAAATCGTATCCGTCGAAATAGAGGAGGTCGAAGGCAAAGAAGACCGCTTCGGTCGAGGCGCGCTTGCCGCCGCGCCCGCCAAGCGACCGCTGCAGCGCCCCGAAATCCGAATGCCCTTCCTTGTTGAGAACCACTGCTTCGCCATCGAGGATGGCCGACCCCACCCCGAGCTTCTTGGCGGCATCAGCGATTGCCGGAAACCGATGGGTCCAGTCGTGTCCGCCGCGCGTGATGATGCGAACGCCTTTCGGCTCGATATGGATCGCCAGGCGATAGCCGTCCCATTTGAGTTCGTAGAGCCAGTCCGGTCCCACAGGTGGCGTTGGCCGGAGCAGGGCGAGACAGGGCTCGATACGATCGGGCATCGGGTCGAGGGGCAGGCTCGGCTGCTCGGGGTCGCGCCTGCGAACCGGGCGCGACTGAAGCGTCTCGCGGGACTCATCGTAAAGGGGAATGGCGGATTGGCGCTTTCGTTTCATCGATGTCCATCACATCTGGAGGGTCCGAACATAGGTCGCTTGCGTGACGATTTTCAGGATGCGCGCTTGCCTTTTTCGCCGGCAGCGAGGCTCTTGCGAAGTGCATCCATGATGTCGATGACGTTGCCGCCCGACGGTCGCTCCTCGCCTTTGGCTTTGCCTTTGCGCGACGGTTTCAGCGCCTTCTTCTTTTTGGCGATCATGTCCAGCAGCGCCTCCTGCACGGGATCGGACACCATGTCCGGCGACCACTCCTTGGTGTGCTGCTTGATGAACTTCTGCACCAGGGGGATAAGCTCGGGGTCCGCCTTATCGTCGATGTCCTCGAAATAGGATTCTTCCGGCCGCACCTCGTCGCCGAAGCGCAACGTCCAGAGCACGATTCCCTCACCGCGCGGTTCGAGCACAACAGCCCGCTCGCGCCGGCCAATCACAAGCTTGGATATGCCGAACACCTTGTCAGCGGACATGGCGTCACGGATGACGGCGAAGGCCTCGTGTCCGACAGGATCGTCCGGGACGAGGTAATGCGGCTTCTCCAGATAAATCCATTCGATACTGTCGCGCGCCACGAATTTCTCGATATCGATCGTCTTGACGGTGTCGAGCGCGACCGCATCCAGTTCATCGTCGGTGAGAAGCACATAGTCGTTCTCGCCGCGGGCGTAGCCCTTCATCTCGTCCTCGTCCTTGACAGGCTTGCGGGTGACCGCATCGACATATTGCGAGACAACCCGGTTGCCCGTCTCCTTGTTGAGGGTATGGAACCGCACCTTCTCGCTTTCGGACGTCGCCGGCGACATCGAGACCGGGCAGGTCACGAGCGAGAGCTTGAGATAGCCTTTCCAATAAGGGCGGGGCGCCATCGTCTCTCTCCTCAACCGGCTTTGCGCTGCGCAGCCGCGTTACGGCTCGACTTCGAGGCAGGCGCGCGCGCCGCCGGCTTACGGCCGGCGCCCTTGTTGGCATTGGCGGCTGAGCGCTTCGGCTTGTCGTCACCGGCTTTCAGCATCTTGGCGCTTTCGCGCAGCGCCGCCAGCAGGTCGTCCGGTTTCGAGACCTTGACCTCCTTGCGCTTCGGCAGGGCCTTGCCCTCGGCCTTCGCCTTCACCAGCTCAGCGACGGCCGCCTCGTAGCGGTCGTCGAACGCGGCCGGATCAAAGGTTCCTTTCTTGGTGGCGATGATATGCTTGGCGAGATCCAGCATCTCGCCCTTGATGCGCAGCTTCGGAACCTCCTCGAACGCCTTCTCCGACGAGCGAACCTCGTAGTCATATTGCATGGTTGTGGCGATCAGACCTTTGCCGTGCGTGCGGATCAGTACGGTGCGCATCCGGCGGAAGAGGACGGTGCGCGCTACGGCGGCGACCTGGGATTTTTCCATGGCATCGCGCAGCGCCGTGAAAGCGTCGGAGGACACGCGGTCGGTCGGGACGAGATAGTAGGGCTTGTCAAAATAGACGTCGTCGACATCGGAGCAGGCGATGAAGGCTTCGACCATGAGCGTTTTATTGCTTTCAGGGACAGTGGCGGCAACTTCCTCGGGATCGATCATGAGGTATTGGCCGTTCTCGATCTCGAAGCCCTTGGTCTGGTCCTCGCGTTCGACGTCCTTGCCCGTGTCACTGTCGACGAAGACGCGGTTGACGCGATTGCCGGTCTTCTTGTTAATCGTATGGAACGAGATGCGCTCGGAGGTGCTGGCGGCTGTGTAGAGCCCGACCCCGCAACTCACCTCGCCGAACTTGATGAAACCCTTCCATTGGGCACGATGACCGGCCATCTCGAAACTCCCGAACCGACGCAACCAAAGCGAGTCAAGCGAATCACTTGCGAATTTGTTCCGATTCGAAAATGAATCAAAAATCAATAACTTAGACGCGTCTCTGCTCCACTATGGCGAGTCTGGAATATGCCTTTGATTCGCTGCATCTTTTTGATGAGATCGTGCGTTCTTCCGAAACCGTAACCGAAAGGAAGAATGTCATGACGAAGCGTGAGACCATCGATACCGGAACCGACAAGCGCTATGTCCGCCGGGACGAAAAAGGCCAGTTCAAGGAAAGCGTCGATGTCGGGAAGTCGCTTTCCGCTGATCGCCGTCACAAGGCACAAACCGAGGCCAAACCGGGCGAGGGCGACCGCGGCGACAGGCATACCAAGCACTGAGCCGTTGTTCCATTGGATGAAGGCATGGGCGACGATTCCGAACCTGGGACCATGACCGACGATGACGGCGACGAGCATGTCGCCGTCTCGTTTCCGTTCGACCGGATGACGGTCCAGCGTTTCCGGCAGGAATTTCCCCGTGCCCGTTGGAGCGATCGGCGCAAAGCTTGGCTCGTCCCTGGAAAGACAGCCCTGCGGCGCTTCGACCGCTGGAAAGCTAAGGAAGAATCCCGCGCCGATCCGTTTGCAGAAGAAAAGGGCAGGGACGCCTTCGCCTTCGAGCCGATCCTCAGCCCATATCTGAGTGTCGACAAGGACGGGTTTCGCATCAGAACGCCCTACTCGCGAAAGCTGGTCGAGGAAATCCGGCAGGTGCCGTTCGCGCGGTGGGACGGTGACAACAAGGTGTGGCGCATTCCCTTCGCGTCTTACGATGAGCTTGTTCATCACTGGCAGGCGATCGAGGCCGAGGCCCAGCGCTGTGAGCCGGACGAGCGCCGCAAGCGCGCCGAAGCGCGAAAGGGCACCGAGGACGAACGGAACGCCCGTCGTCGCACGGCCGAGCGCCGGCGTCGGCGCATTCCCCTTCCGGCGGGCGACCTGCCGCCGCTGAACCGGCCCGTCGCCACTGCCGCCTATGGCATCATCGTCGTCAGCGACATCACCGGTGAGTTGGTCGAGCATGAGGAGGTCGCCGATCTCTATCCCGACATCTCCG
The DNA here is from genome assembly GCF_030733845.1 of Shinella zoogloeoides. Lineage (NCBI taxonomy): Bacteria > Pseudomonadati > Pseudomonadota > Alphaproteobacteria > Hyphomicrobiales > Rhizobiaceae > Shinella > Shinella zoogloeoides. The sequence continues at coordinate 393,962 of NZ_CP132313.1, read as the reverse complement.
ATGACCAGGTCTGGGGATCGTGGCGCGTTCCGTCGCTGGAAGAACTCGTACAGACGTGGCCGTCGAAGTCCGCACCTCAGGATGACGAGCGCCAGCGTGGCTGGTGGTTTCCGACCATCGAGGAACTACGCGACGCGCGGCGGGCTGCGCGGTCGCGCGAGCGCAGGAGTGGGCAACGCGCTTCAGCCTGAGATCAATCCGATGGCGACTCGATTTCGATCATGACTGGTGCGTGGTCGCTGGTGTGATCCCAGCCGCGCGGCCGGCGCCGCACGCTCGCCGAACGCAGCCAGGGGGCGACAGCGGGACTGAGCAGGAAGTGGTCGATCCGCAGGCCCGCGTCGCGTTCGAAGGCATGGCGCCAATATTTCCAGAACGTATAGATCCGCTCGTCGGGATGGAGATGGCGGATGGCATCGGTCCAGCCTTGCGAAACCAGTTCGGCATAGGCCTTGCGAACCTCCGGGCGAAACAGTGCATCGTCGCGCCAACGCTCCGGCGCATAGACATCCAGGTCCGTCGGCACGACGTTATAGTCGCCAACCAGCAGGGCGGGAACGTCGAGATCGATGAGCTCGCCGGCATAGGCGTGAAGCCGCTGAAACCAGCGAAGCTTGTAATCGAATTTGGCGCCGGGCGCGGGGTTGCCGTTCGGAAGATAGAGGCAACCGACTAGAAGGCCGTCGACCGCGGCCTCGATATAGCGACTGTGCGTATCGTCGGGATCGCCCGGCAGGCCGCGCCGCGTCAGGAGGGGAACAAGGCCTTTGGCGAGAATCGCGACACCATTCCAGCTTTTCTGGCCGTGCCAGACCGCGCCATATCCGGCGCGCTCAAGTTCTGCGCGTGGGAACCGATCGTTCGGTGATTTCAGTTCCTGAAGGCATACGACGTCAGGGGAATCCTCCTTCAGCCATCGAAGCAGCACGGCGAGGCGTCCGTTGACCCCGTTGACGTTGTAGGTCGCGATCTTCATCGACGACCATTAGAACGGTGCTAGCGAAAAGCCGGTCGGCGCGCGAGCTTCGGCCGGGTCGTCTGCCGGATCTGGATCTTCGCGATAGGCCGCCGCCTGACGTTCGGCAGCGCGTTTGATTGCCTCAAATGCCACTTCGGGCGGCCAACCGGCGACGATGGCATGATCGACGATCTCACGCACTGCGCCGTCAACCGCGTGCTCGCATTCCAGCGTGACATCAGGATCGGTTGTCGGCTGTTGCGGCGAAGGAATTCTGACATTCATGGCGACCTCCTGTTGGGCTCCAAAAAGACGCCCCGCTTCGGTAGCGGGGCGACGAGCCAACATCGTATGGCGGCGAAATGCCGAGAACGGCGCATTCGTTCCATGACAGGCACGCACGAGCCGTGCGGTGGCGAACCCTTAGCGAACGACCGCGACGTCCGCTTCTCGCGCCGCCGCGAGGAACGCCAACCGCGCTCTGGACGGCGAGCATTTGCCCTCGAGTGCCTTGGCGCAAAATGCGAGTGCCCGCTGAAACGCGCGGCCGTAGGTCACCGGCCATCTTTCCGCCAGCACGAACATCGCGTTCCGTGGATCTTTGATCTCGATTGCCCGGGGCATACCGGGAAGGAGGATCGCGAGTGCGTTGTCCCAAGCCACAGAAAGCATTTCATAATTCCCCGTCTAACCGGGCCGATAAATGCCACTCGGGCGAGTGGTTCCCTTCAGATCGAGGAAATTTGTGCAGCCTGCGCAGGCAACCTACTTCCCCATCTTTGTCGGGACGTCCTCCTCTGGGACCGGCGTGATATCGGGGGCTTCCTCCGGGACAACATCCGGCCCGGGCTCTTCAATCGGGCGCTCGGGAAGATCCGGTAGCGAATCCGGCGTCTCTCCCGGCGGGATGTCCTGAGGTCTTTTCGGGTCTTTTGGATCGTCGGTCATGTTTTGCTCCTTTCACGTCGACCAACCGTGAAAATCCCGGGAATGTTCCGCGCACCGAGCACAGGGTACGTCAAAGTTTAAAGCGTCAACAGGTCATGGATGTAGGATGGCTCATCCGGGGGTGGGCTGTCGTCGGAGTGTGTGTGTTTGCTTCAGCCAACGGCAGCCAAAAAGGCGAAAGGCCCGGCGGATGCTCGGGCCTTTCGTCTCTCGCCGCGCCTCGAGGCAAATAGGCCCAGGCTCCAGTGAAAAGCGGTCGATCCAGTTCAAGGGCAGAGTTTCGAGCGCCAGCGGCCCTGTTGGTCTTGGACCAATCGCCAGCGCCGGGCTTCGACATCCGCTCCCCTGGCGGTACGATAGGATGGGATATCGAGAACAATGGCATCGCCGTCCGGATGCCAGTCTCCGAGCATCGCGACGCCGTCACTAAATTCCACCACGCAGTTTCCTTCGGTTGCTTCGGCATCCTCGATCCGGACTTCACCGCTCGGAAATGCATGGCTGTGAGGAAAGGAGAAGCGCATCAGCCGATCTGCTCCACCGAGAGGGATCCGGCCGGAAGGGGCTTGATCAGTGGTTTGGCAGACACCGAAGGGTCGAGCCAATCGGCCCAGCTGTCGCGCTCGAGGATGACGATCTGGCGGTCATGATAGGGTGCGATGTCCGGCCCCGGTTCCATCGTCAGCATCGTGTAAGCCTCGCCGATGTCCTCTGTTTCACGCCATATGCCGGCAATGGCAAATATGGGCTCGCCGACCTTGCGGAACAGCCACTTGTCCTTGCGCTTCTTTTTTGGGTCAGCCGGGGCCGTGAACTCATAAAAACCGTCGGCGACGATGAGGCAGCGGTTGGATGTGAACTCTCGGCCTTCAGAGCGAAAATTATAAACCGGCTTTCTGGTCGGGCTTGGCCAGCTCCACCGCCGCTGGACCAGTTCGCCGGCGCCGCGCTCGCCCTCGACGGTTCGGACAATCGGTCCTGTATCAGTGATCTTGATGTCCTCGCGCGCCTCGATATTGGGACGCCCTTCGGGAAACCGGATTTTGATCTTCAAGTGCGCGAATTCCTCGATGACCGAGGCCAGATCGACCATCAGGCGATAATCGTTGCACATGGCTCCTCCGATTGGCGGGCTTCGTTGCGATGCAGTGGCAATGTAAGGCGGCCCGGCCGAATGTCGACCGACGGCGCCGGAAGTCGACCGACCTAGATCTGTAATTCGAGCTGACCCGCCTCGCTCACCTCGTCATCGATGAAGGACGACAGCGTAATGCCGAGCAGGCGAACACCTTTTGCGGTCGGGAACAAGGGGTCGAGCAGCAATTGCGCAAGGGCCTCAAGTTCGTCCATCGTGGCGATCGGCGCCGTTGTTGTCTTGCTGCGCGTGATGATCTGAAAGTCGGCATATTTGACCTTCAGCGTTACCGTGCGCCCATGGAGCCTCTTCGCCTCGCATTGACGCCAGACCTTATTGGCGATTGGGGTGATTTCGGCACGGGCCGCCGCGTGATCGAAGATGTCGATCGAAAAGGTGTCTTCCGCGCCGAGCGATTTGCGCGGTCGATCCGGCTGGACTGCCCGATTATCGATGCCGCGGGAGATGTTATAGTACCAGGCGCCAGACTTGCCGAAATTTTGCTGCAGGAAGGCCAGCGATTTCGCCTTAAGGTCTGCGCCGGTCAGGATGCCGAGCTGTTCCATTTTCGATGCGGTGGACGGCCCAACACCATGAAATTTCTTGACCGCCAGCGCCTCGACGAAAGCAGGTCCGTATTTCGGCGTGATGACGGCTTGACCGTTCGGCTTGTTCAAATCCGACGCCATCTTGGCTAAGAACTTGCAATAGGAGATGCCTGCCGACGCGCTGAGGCCGGTGACCTCCTTGATGCGCGCGCGGATGATCGTCGCGATGTCGGTTGCGATCGGGATGCCCTGCTTGTTTTCCGTCACATCGAGATAGGCTTCGTCCAGGGAAAGCGGCTCGATCAGGTCCGTGTGCTCGGCAAATATCTCCCGGATCTGCGCGGAGACGGCGCGATAGGTTTCGAAGCGCGGCGGCACGAAGATGAGGTCCGGGCAGCGCCGTTTGGCGGTGACGGACGGAAGGGCGGAACGAACGCCGAAAGCGCGTGCTTCGTAACTCGCCGCGGCGACAACGCCGCGCGCCGCGGAGCCGCCGACGGCGACGGGCTTGCCGCGCAGCTCCGGATTGTCGCGTTGTTCGACGGAGGCGTAAAAGGCATCCATGTCGATATGGATGATGCGCCGGACCCGCCGCTCGCCGTCCGCACCCACCGCCATCGTCTCGGTTGCGTCCTGTCTATCCATCGCCTTTGGCCGCGTGCGCTCGCATCCTGCCCGCGTGTGTCACGTCCACATCGAGCGCATTCGCGCGCCGACATCGATCCGGACGTTTCGCGTGCTCCGTTCAGCGGCCGATGCGCCGACCTTCGGCCAACTCGCCACCTCGAAATACTGCAACAGGGTCGCGGGAATGAAACGGGTTTTTTGCGCGCAGACGTAGCGATCCCCCTGCGAATTCTGACCGTAGGTGTAGAAGCGCTGCGGCGTGATGAGGGCCAGACTGTCGCGCGCCCGCGTCATGCCGACATAAAGCAGCCGCCGTTCCTCTTCGAGCTCGTCCGTTGTGCCCGTGCCGAGATCGGACGGGATGCAACCGTCGATGACGTTGAGCATGAACACGGAGCGCCACTCCTGACCCTTGGCCGAATGAATGGTTGAGAGGATCAGATAGTCCTCGTCGAGCAGCGGCACGCCAGCCTGGTCGCTGGTCGCGTCGGGTGGATCGAGCGTCAACTCCGTCAGAAAACGTTCCCGGCTCAGATAACCGCTGGCGATCTGTTCGAGCTGAAGGAGGTCACCCTTACGCGTGTCGGCATCCTCGTGAATGCGGTCGAGATGCGGCTCGTACCACATCCGAACCGTGCCGATCTCCGCCGGCCAGCCGGCCTCGGCTTTGCGCAGGGCGGTGACCAGCGTGACGAAGGCGGGCCAGTCGTCGCCGCTCTTGGGCGGCGGCGGGATTTCGGCAAGCGACTGGAGCGGCTCGGGATCGGCCGCGATCGTGTCGAGGATTTTGCTGGCCGTCTGCGGCCCTATGCCCGGAAGAAGCTGGAGCAGACGAAAACCGGCAACGCGGTCGCGCGGGTTCTGGGTAAAGCGCAGGACGGCGAGCAGGTCCTTGACATGCGCGGCATCGAGGAACTTCAAGCCGCCGTACTTCACGAAGGGCAGGTTGCGGCGGGTCAGCTCGATTTCCAGCGCGCTGGAGTGGTTCGAGCTGCGAAACAGCACGGCCTGCTGTTTGAGGGCGACGCCGACCTCGCGGGCGGCCAGAACCTGCTCCACGATATAGGCAGCCTGGTCGACCTCATCTTTTACCGTCACCAGCATCGGCCGCTGCTCGGAGGTGCGATCGGTCCAAAGGTTTTTGGTATAGCGCTCGCGCGCAAGGCCGATGACGCCGTTGGCGGCCGCCAGGATCGGCTGCGTCGACCGATAATTGCGGTCGAGCGTGATCACGTCGGCCGGCCGCGGTGAGAATTCCTGCGGGAAATCGAGGATGTTGCGGATGGTGGCCGCGCGGAACGAATAGATCGATTGAGCATCGTCGCCGACGACGGTCAGGCCGCGGCCGCCCGGCTTCAGCGACATCAGGATGGCCGCCTGCAAGCGGTTGGTGTCCTGATACTCGTCGACCAAGACATAGTCGAACCGGCCTCCCACATCGTCCGCCAGATCCGGGTCCGAGACCATCTGCGCCCAGTAGAGGAGGAGGTCGTCGTAATCCAGGACGTTCTGGGCCTGTTTGGCCTCGACATAGGCTGCGAACAGCGCCTTCAACTCCTGTTCCCATTCTTGCGCCCAGGGATAGGCGGTCTTCAGAACCTCACCGATCGATGTCTCAGCGTTCACCACCCGGGAATAGATCGCGATGCAGGTAGCCTTCGTGGGAAACCGGCTTTGCTTTGAGGAAAAACCAAGCTCATGGCGAACGAGATTCATGAGGTCCGCGCTGTCTTCGCGGTCATGGATCGTGAAATCGACACCAAGCCCGATCTGCTCGGCATACATGCGAAGCAGCCGTGCGCCGATGCCATGGAACGTCCCCGCCCAGGCGAGCGCATCCGTCATGATCGCGGCATTGTCGCCGAGCACCTGCCGGCAGATCCTTTGCACCCGCCGCGTCATCTCGGTTGCCGCGCGGCGGGAAAACGTCATCAGCAGAATGCGGCGCGGATCGGCGCCATTGACGATCAGATGCGCAACGCGGTGCGCCAGCGTGTTGGTCTTGCCACTCCCGGCGCCTGCGATGATCAGCAGCGGACCGCCGGTCTGTCCGTCGGGCAGGCCGACGCCATGTTCCACCGCCTCGCGCTGGCGTTCGTTGAGTTTTTCGAGATGAGCCGCCGCCATTTGTCCCCAGCACGCATAAGAAAATTTTCCTGACCCTCCATCGACCAGATATCCCCTTGATGCAGCTAACGGATTCGTTTCAACGGCTTAGCGGCAGCGGGGCGTCCGGGGCGGAGGCCCGATTGACTCGTTTCGCCAATCGGAACAAATAATGAACATATCAGCTTGAAGACCCTCTGAAAACCCTGAAGGAGCAACAATTCTGCCGTGGCCAACCATGCCCTCAATCCTGTCCTTGCGGAACTGCGGGAGCGCATCGGCCGCCTCGAAGGCGGCGCGCAGCGCGCAAGGCAGACGCTTCCGTTCGGCGTTCCGGACATCGACCGGGCACTGCCTGGAGGAGGGCTGGCCTTCGGGGCGCTGCACGAGGTTGCCGGCGGAGGAGGCGGCACTGTCGACGGTGCGGCTGCGGCGCTGTTTTCCGCAGGCGTCGCCGCGCGGACGAAGGGAAGGGTGCTGTGGTGCATGACGCGCCCGGACCTGTTTTTCCCGGCGATCTCGCAGGCAGGGCTGCATCCCGATCGCGTCGTCTTCTGCGAAAGCGACCGGGAGGAGGAGGTGTTGTCGGCCTTCGAGGAGGGGCTGTCTTTCGCTGGCTTGTCCTGTGTGGTCGGCGAACTGGTCCGCCTGTCGATGACCGCGTCCCGCCGGCTGCAGCTCGCGGCCGAGAAGACCGGCAACATGGGCATCGTCCTGCGCCGATGGCGGCGACACAACGAGGCGTCGGATTATGGGCAGCCAACGGCTTCGACGACGCGGTGGCGCATCAGCACCCTGCCGTCGGAGCGATTGCCAGTGGCCGGCGTCGGGAGGGCGCGCTGGCTGGCGGAGATAATGCGTGTGAAGGCGGGCGAATGCGCCGAATTTGAAATTGGAGCCCCCGATGACAAGGGTCGTATCTGTCTACTTCCCGTATCTGGCGACCGAACGGATCAGACGGCACTCTGGCGAAGCCTTGCCGGCTGACAAGCCGCTCGTCGTGATCGCGCGGCGCGGATCGAAGCGCTGGATCTCCGCGGCCGATCCGACGGCCGCAAAACTCGGCCTGCGCGTCGGCATGCCGGCGAGCAAGGCGCAGGCCATGGTTGCCGATCTCCTGATGATCGACGCCGCGCCCGTCGAGGATGCGGCCGCGCTCGAGCGGCTGGCGCTCTGGGCGCTCCGCCAATATAGCCCGGTGGTCGCCGTCGACGGCGCCGACGGTCTGGTGATCGATACCGAGGGCGCGGACCATCTTCAGGGCGGCGAGGATCTTCTCATCTCTGGGCTGGTCAATCGGCTGCGCGGCCACGGCCTGACGGCACGGGCAGCCGTCTCGGACACATGGGGCGCCTCGCACGCCATCGCGCGGCTTATCTCGGCGGAGACGACGGTGGTTCCGGTCGGGCATGTGCCGAAAGCCGTGGTCGACCTGCCCATCCTCGCCTTGCGGCTTCCGGCCGAGACGATCCAAGGACTTCGTGTTCTCGGTATCGATACGGTGGGCCAGCTCTCCGCCATGCCGCGCGCGCCACTGACCCTTCGCTTCGGACTGGAACCCGCCCGCCGGCTCGACCAGTTGTTCGGGCGGGTGGCGGAGCCAATAGAGCCGATCCGCACGCCCGAGCTGGTGGAGGTTTCGAAGAATTTCGCCGAGCCGATCGGCGCGCCGGAAACCATCGCCAAATATGTCCGGCGGCTGGTCGGGCAGCTGTCCGCCAAGCTTGCCGAAAACGGTCTTGGCGCACGGCGCTGCGACCTCGTCATCCACCGCGTCGACAACACGCGCCAGCATCTTCGCGTCGGTCTTGCCAAGCCGGTGCGCGATCCGGCGCGCCTATCCAAGCTGCTGTGCGATCGCATCGAGAAAATCGATCCCGGTTTCGGCATCGAAAAGCTTGTGCTCGTCGCGGTTTTCGCCGAGCCGCTGGAGGAGCGGCAGGTGGTCTCCTCGCTGGTCGAGGAGGAGATCGCGGATATCACGCCGCTCGTCGACATTCTCGGCAATCGCGGTCATCGGTTGTTCCGGGTCGCCCCGGTCGCGTCTGACGTTCCGGAACGCTCCGTTCGGCGAATACCGGCGACCGCACCCGATATCGGCCAGACATGGGCCAACAAGTGGCCACGGCCGTCGCGGTTGCTAGCGAACCCCGAACGCATCGATGTCATGGCGCTCCTGCCGGACCAGCCGCCGGCGGTCTTCACCTGGCGCGGAAAGCGCCGCAAGGTCGTCCGCGCAGACGGCCCGGAGCGCATTTTCGGGGAATGGTGGATGCGGCCGCGCGAATTCCAGGCTGTCAGGGACTATTTCGTGGTCGAGGATGAGCTTGGCGAGCGTTACTGGGTCTATCGCGCCGGCGACGGTATCGATCCGGAGACCGGTTCACATCTGTGGTTCCTGCACGGGGTGTTCGGCTGATGCGCTATGCCGAGCTGCAGGTCACGACGCATTTCTCGTTTCTGCGCGGGGCATCCAGCGCGGACGAGCTGTTCGCGACCGCGGCCGCGCTCGGTATCGATGCCCTCGGCGTCGTCGACCGCAACAGTCTCGCCGGCATTGTGCGTGCCTGGGAGGCGTCCAAGGCGACCGGCGTGCGCCTCGTCGTCGGGTGTCGGCTCGATCTCACCGACGGCATGTCGATCCTCGTCTATCCCACGGACCGTCCGGCCTATTCGCGGCTGACGCGCCTGTTGTCGCTCGGCAAGGCGCGCGGCGGCAAGGGCAACTGCCTGATCGATTTCGCCGACCTTTCCGAGCACGCCGCCGGCATGATCGGCGTGCTGGTCCCGGATGAAGCCGATGAGGCATGCGCCATGCAGCTTCGCAAGATGGCTGAACTGTTCGGTGATCGCGCCTATGTCAGCCTGTGCCTGCGGCGCCGGCCGAACGATCGTCTGCGCCTGCACGGTATTGCGAGCATGGCGGCGCGCTTCAAGGTTCGCACCGTTGTCACCAACGACGTGCTGTTTCATGAGCCTGGCCGCCGACAGCTCCAGGACGTGGTGAGCTGCATCCGGACACGAACGACCATCGATGATGTCGGGTTTGATCGGGAGCGTCACGCCGACAGATACCTGAGAGCGCCGGAGGAGATGCATCGGCTCTTTGCTGAATATCCCGAAGCGCTCGCCCGCGGCCGGGAGATCGTCGAACGCTGCAGCTTCGACCTTTCCGAGCTGCAATACCAATACCCGGAAGAGGCCATCGTTCCCGGTCTCGACCCGCAACAATCGCTGGTCAAGTTCACCTGGGAAGGGGCCGCGGGCCGATATCCGGAAGGCGTGCCGGACAAGGTCAGAAAATCCCTGCAGGACGAGCTCGAACTGATCCGGACGATGAACTACGCGCCGTATTTTCTGACCGTTTTTTCCATCGTGCGTTTCGCGCGGTCACAAGGCATCCTCTGTCAGGGGAGGGGATCGGCGGCCAACTCGGCGGTTTGCTATTGCCTCGGCGTCACCTCCATCGACCCGGAGACCAACGATCTCCTTTTTGAACGCTTCATCAGCCAAGAGCGCGACGAACCGCCGGATATCGACGTGGATTTCGAGCATGAGCGGCGTGAGGAGGTCATCCAGTGGATCTATGAGACCTACGGCCGGAGTCGGTCCGCCCTCTGTGCCACCGTCACCCGCTACCGCGCCAAGGGCGCGCTGCGCGACGTCGGTAAAGCATTGGGTCTGCCGGAGGACATGATCGGCCAATTGTCGTCGGGGATCTGGGGCTGGTCGGAAGGGGTTTCCGAACGTCAGCTGACGGAAAATAACCTCAACGCTGCCGATTATCGCCTGAAACTGACCCTCGAGCTCGCGCAGCAGCTCATGGGCGCGCCCCGCCACCTCGGTCAGCATCCCGGCGGTTTCGTCCTGACGCAGGACAGGCTCGATGACCTTGTGCCGATCGAGCCGGCCCGCATGGATAACCGCCAGGTGATCGAATGGGACAAGGACGACATCGAGGCGCTGAAGTTCATGAAGGTGGACGTACTGGCGCTCGGCATGTTGACCTGCATGGCCAAGGCTTTTGCCCTGATGCGGGACCACAAGGGTGAGGAGCGCGACCTCGCTTCGATCCCGGCCGAAGATCACCCGACCTACGCGATGATCCGCAAGGCCGATACGCTCGGCACCTTTCAAATCGAAAGTCGGGCGCAGATGTCGATGTTGCCGCGCCTAAAACCGCGGACGTTCTACGATCTCGTCATCCAGGTAGCGATCGTGCGGCCAGGCCCAATCCAGGGCGATATGGTGCATCCCTACCTTCGACGCCGCGAGGGAAAGGAGCCGATCGACTATCCGACGCCTGAACTGGAGGCCGTGCTGTCGAAGACCCTCGGCGTGCCGCTGTTTCAAGAGTCGGCGATGCGGGTCGCGATGGTCTGCGCCGGCTTTTCCGGCGGGGAGGCGGACCAATTGAGAAAATCGATGGCCACGTTCAAATTCTCCGGCGGCGTTTCGAGATTCAAGGACAAACTCGTCGCCGGTATGGTGAAGAACGGCTACACGGCGGAATTTGCCGAACACACGTTCTCTCAGCTGGAAGGGTTTGGGTCCTATGGCTTTCCGGAAAGCCATGCCGCCAGCTTCGCGTTGATTGCCTATGCCTCGGCCTGGATGAAATGCCATCATCCGGATGTCTTTTGCGCGGCCCTGCTGAACTCCCAACCCATGGGCTTCTACGCGCCGGCGCAGATCGTGCGCGATGCCCGCGAACATGGGGTCGAGGTGCGGCCGGTTTGCATCAATCTAAGCCGCTGGGACTGTACGCTTGAGGACGCTGGCGACGGCAGCCTGAAAGCTGTCCGCCTCGGCATGCGCATGGTCAAAGGCCTGGCGACGGCGGACGCGGCCAGGATCGTGGCCGCGCGCGCCGATGAGCCCTTCGCTTCCGTCGATGATGTGTGGCGTCGCTCCAGCGCACCGACGGCAGCGCTTGTCCAGCTTGCCGAGGCGGACGCGTTCCTCGCCTCGCTGCAACTTCAGCGACGCCACGCCCTCTGGGCAATCAAGGCGCTGCGCGACGAGCCGCTCGCGCTTTGGACCGCGGCTGCGGAGCGGGAGGCGCGGCAGATTGCCGAAGCGCAGGAACCGGAGGTTGCTCTGCCGTCCATGCGGACGGGGCATGAAGTTGTCGAGGACTACTCCCATGTAGGCCTTACCCTCCGCGAGCATCCCGTCGCCTTTCTGCGCGAGGACCTTCGCCGGAAGCGCCTCGTCACCTGCGCCGAGGCCAATGCGGCGGCGGACGGACGCTGGTTGATGACGGGTGGCCTTGTTCTCGTTCGGCAGCGGCCGGGCTCGGCCAAAGGCGTCATGTTCATGACGCTGGAAGATGAAGCCGGCGTCGTCAACGCCGTCATATGGCCAAAGGTCTTCGACCGGCAGCGCCGGCTTGTCCTGTCGGCGTCGATGGTGGCCATCAACGGCAAGATCCAGCGGGAGGGAGACGTCGTGCACCTGGTCGCGCAGCGGCTGTTCGACCTGTCAGAGGACCTCGGCCAGCTGGGCGAGCGCGGCGAGGCTTTTCCGCTGCCTCATGGGCGCGGCGACGAATTTGCGCATGGGAATGGGGCGCCGGACTCACGGGAGCGGCGAGCGGCAACCGCGCCGGCGCGCGATATCTTCATTGCGGATTTGTTGATCGACCGGCTGAAGGTGAAAAGCCGGAATTTTCATTAAGCCGATCACATCCCGAAAAGCACCCAAGGCGGAATACCCAGCATCACCAGTCCGGCAAGGACAAGCGCGCCGGCTGCGACCAGCGACTGATCATTCTCACGCTTCAACCTGAGTTTCATAACGGCCTCCCAGCATCGCTGGACGCTGAATTCGTTGCGCCGCGGATTGTTCCGGACGTGTCGTGGTTAGCAGCGGACGCCGCGCACGACGCAAGGCAAGTCGAAGCTGCCGGACCAAATACCAGCTTTCGCATCCATAGCCTCAAGCTGCTCGTCGGCGTATCGACCCTTGCTGTATTTCGGCCACTCGATGGCGTAGCCGTTGGCGACGAGCCAGCGGTTGACGTCCACACCGTCCGCCTGACATCTCGGCCAAGCTCTGACTCTGGCAACCCATTAATACCAAGCCAAGCGTGACCGCCAACAAACCCGTTTCATTTCCACATCTCAGATCACTCTCGCCGCACGATATCCGAGTGCCAGATGTCGAGTGGCGCTTTACCGATAGGAGAGGTTATGCCCATGAACCGCGGGAACGCATCAGTGTGCATCCAGCGTTTTCGGCGCGTCACCATACGATTTTCAGGTGCAGACGGCGATAATCGAATAATCCTGAGTTCCCTCCCAGACCAAGTCCCAAGATGCGCCTGGCCGAACGGACTGAACCGCTCCAGGTTCGAAGCAAACCAGACAGCTGCCGCCCGGTGCGCGGACGGAAGGGTAGATCAGGCCTCGGCTCCCATCGCGCCGCAGCCGCGCGGCAAGCTCCTGCCCCTCGAGATATCCCAGTTGCGGATCGGGATTTAGCGCCGCGTGTCCGGGCTCGTCTGTCATGTCGTCGAACTCCCCAATGAAATCGGCGAGCAATTCGACATAGCGAGCACTGTCGTAAAACGATCCCGTAAATCCGAGCTCGCGCGTTCGGTGCCATGCGACCTCCGCGACCGACACCATGGCTTCCCAGGCGCAATACCAAGCCCCACGCTCTTCGGAATTGAAGCGATTGCCGCCGGTCCTGGTATAGGTGAAGGCCGCATTAACATGCGTGTCACCATAAATTCTGAGGTCGTGGGTACGCCGCCGCCAGGCAAGTTCCCGCGGATCGAGATGTGGATTGCGCCCGCGTTCGGCGAGCAGACGGGCACTGGTCATGCCTTCGATCTCGGCGAGGACGTCCAATTCTTCGTCGCTATCGACCAGTCCGCGAAGCGCCGGCGGCTTGTGATAGGTCGCGGGCAACAACCGGACCAGACCGCGGACCGACAATTCGGTCTTTCTCATGCGCCGCCCCGCAGCGCGTCCAGATAGGTCCGGATCGCCAGGATTTGCGGAAGACCACCGTCGATAGCAGTGTCGACCGGGCGCGCGCCGGCAAAGAGCGGGCCGGCATTTTGCCGGGTGAACCAGCTTCGGGCGAGCTGCTCCGAAAAGTAAAGTTCGAGCGACTTGTAGATGCCGATCACTGCGCTCAATCGCAGCAACTGGTCTTTTGTCAGTTCGCCGGCAAAACCAGGCTTGCGTGCGCGTTTCCAAGTGCTCTCCGACATGTCGGCGAGGGCTGCGGCGTCACGCAGACTAAGCGACCAAGCATCGGCTATCCTTGAATAGGCCTTCAGCGCAACGGCATTGAGTTCCGTGGTTGTGTGCTGCTTGACGACGAGCTGCATCATGGTCTCCTATCGTTCTAAAGATAGTCCATATGACCTAAATGTAAAGGCCATATGAACGACTCCGAATTTGGTCCGCTGTAACGAATTATCTGCCGGAGCGCTGAGGTCATAGCCGGAAATGATGTGCCGGCTCATGACACGCTCCGAGGGTCACTCGTCGGTAAAAACCGCTGCGATGTCTTTCCGTATTTTCCGGGCCTCACGCTTATTCTTCGTCGTTTCTTCGAGCAGTGACAGGGCTGCCTCTAATATTCGTTCCGCATCACCCCTTCGGATGGCACTTCGTTCCATAGCTCCTCTGAAATCCGTCGCACCGACTTTCGAAGGAGGGTCGTCAACTCTTCGCTCCCCCTTCGCAAACCCGGCATGTCGCTTGCGAGCGGGGCCAAGTGTTACGTTGGCTGTCTGCGAGGCCGCGCGTCTCTCCGCGAACGCGCCGCCAGGCACGATTGCCGCTGGCACAGCTTGATCGCAGATTGACCGCTCCGTGATCGCGACATTGTTGATCATTGTCCTCGGCGGGCACGTAAACCTACAAGGATCCTCTACTTTGCGAACTCGACGCCAAGCCCGGCTCGCAAGGTGCCGATCGGCATAGTAGAGATTTCGGACCCCAAAGATCGGTTGCTGATTCCTGATCTTGATGATGCATCGGGTCTCGTTCATCGTCCCAAGCTCATCCGGACGCATCAGGGGCCGCATCGCCGATTTGTGAGACATTGTCGCGCCCTTCCGGTCAAAGAGGGTCGCGCCCGTCGACACGGCCTTGTCAATCGTCACGTCCTTTCGCTCGCCAAGCAATTGCGAAACATAGCGCTGGTCCTCCGGATCCTGGGCACCGAGAAAGATCTGAACGCGGGCGGAGTTGACGAGCGTCTGCCGGCCCTCGCGAGTATAGACGTTGTCTACCGCCCGAAGCGACTGCACGAAGAACCAGCAGGGCACGCCGTAGCCGCCAAGAACGCTTGCGGCGGTGAGGGCGTTTTCCAGCTTGCCGAGGTTCTGAAATTCATCAAGCAGAACCAGCACCCGTCGATCGCCCTGTCGCATCATGGTGCGCGACATGTAATCCATAAACTGGACCATCAGCACGTTGAAGATCGGGCCGATCGAGCCGATTTGCTGGATGCGGAAATCCAGGTACAAGGTCATGTTTTCCCTTCGCATCGTGCGAATGTCGAAGGTCGATCGCGCCGTTGCGCGCAGGATCCGATTGTTCTTGAAGGGGCGCACCGCCGCCGCGAGCGAGCCGTAGACGCCATCGAACTGCTTGCTGGCCATGACCGCGAAGCGGGCGAGGGTGGTATAGGTGAATGAGCTGACCCATCTTGGGCGCAGCGCAGGGTCGGTGGCCTCCTCCAACCAGGACCGCAGCGGCCTATCAGCGCCCTCGGTGATGAGGAGAACCGTTCTAAGGTTCTTGTCGTCGTCGGGAATGTCAGGGTTTTCCAGAACCCAGGATATGACGCCCGCGAGCAGCGCCCGCGCATCGGACACCCAGTAGGTATCCCCCTTCGGCGTGGGCAGAAGCGCAGACGCGATTGCGTTGATGTCGATGTCGCGCTGGTCTGAATCGATGGCGACGAAGTCGAGCGGATTATAGCATTCCGTCTCGCCCTTTTCGTCCGCCGGCGAGAACCGCAGAACGCGGGAGAACTTCGACCGATAGCCGGCCGTCGCCTCATAGGTTTCCCCGCGCATGTCGAGCACGACGATGCTGTCCGGCCAGAGCAGGCAGTTGGGGATGATCAACGCGGCGCCCTTGCCTGATCGGGGAGGGCCGATGACGAAGCCGCCGACGTCGTCGCCATCGACCCATAGCTTTTTTCCGCCGAGCAGCAGAGGCCTGGTGCGCCGCCGCCGCGCGGAACCACGTTCGGTGAATCGGCCCGGGACCTTGATCAGGCTGCCGCCGATCCGCCCGACGAAAACCCCGCCGGCCCGCGTCAGGCCCAGGGCTTGAGCCTCGAAGGGTTTAAGGAACCGCGCATCCGTCGACTTCCTCTTTCCGGCTAAAGCGGCAACGAGCACCGACGCGCCGATGATCAGGCCGGCCGCTGCCGCGATGGTAGGCCGATGCCATTTTCCAGCGGCGAGATCGAGTTGTGCGGCCCGATAAGATGCAAGCATGTCCTCCTGCAACGCCTGAAGCATCGCGGTCGAGCTGTCCAAGGCATAGGCGAGGCCGGCGTAGACTAGAGAGGCCGCAAACGCGGAGATGGCTGCGGCGAGAACCAGTCCTAACAGGAGGATTGCCGGGTTCAAAGCCTGTCTGCCTTCGTAAAAACGATCTCTGAAACGACCCGGCGTCCGTCCGGGAGGCGCGCAAGCTGCACGACCACGGGGATGACCTCCTTCAGATAGTCGATGATGTCCCGCTTCTCCAGCGCAATGCCGCTCTGCATGACCATGAGCGCCAGGCGTTCATACGCCGCGCGTGCCGAATTGGCGTGGACCGTGGTCAGGGAGCCGGGATGGCCGGTGTTGATTGCCTGAAGGAAGGAGAACGCTTCGGTGCCGCGAAGCTCGCCCAGCATCACCCGGTCCGGGCGCATGCGCAGGGAGGCTTCCAGCAGTTCCTGCGCCGTCACCTTGGCGCGGCCCTGGCCACCTCTCGAGGCAAGCAGCGCCACCGAGTTCGGGGTGGTTGGCTTCAATTCGCGGGTGTCCTCGATGGTCACGATGCGCTCGCCTTCCGGCACGTCCTTCAGCAGAGCATTGAGAAAGGTGGTCTTGCCCGTCGACGTGCCGCCGGACACGACGATCGAAACGCGCGAGCGCAACGCTGTGCGGAGAAATTCCATGGCGTCGGCGCCGGCCTGCATCATGGCGGCGAGCTCTTCTTCGACAGCCGAGAGTGCGAGGCGCCGCCCGATCCGCGTGTGCTCGAAGGCGCCGCGCTCCCTATAGACCTCCAGTCCGATGTCGTGGATGACCTGCTTGCGGATGGAGATCGCACCGCCTTCGGGCGCTGCCGGAGGCAGGATGCATTGAAAGCGCTCTCCTGTCGGCAGAGACGCCGACAGGATGGGATGTTCATCGTTGACGACCTGGTCCGTGGAGCCGGCCACGCGTTCGCTCAAGGTCCGTATCCACTCGGCGGTAATCCGGCCGTCGACGATCCGCTCCATTTCGCTCACGCCAAGCCGCTCGACGAAGAGTTCGCCAGGGCGGTTGATGGAAATCTCCGAAACCCGCTCATCCGAGAGGTAGGGCCGCAGCCGCTCCAGCGCTTTGGCGAGAAACGGGAACGGGCTCATTTGTCGACCGGTGCAATCGGATAATAGGGGGTCGGATCGACGCTGCGCCGGATCGCTCCGCCACGTCGTAGCCGCGTCATCTCTTCTCGCACTGGATCGGCATAGAAATCCGAGAAATCCAGATCGCGCCGCAGATAGACGATGACGGCCTCGCCCTGGGCGACATGGATGGTCGGCGGGATCTTGGCGCTGTCCTTGAAGGCCTCATTGGCGACCTCCTGGAGAACGCCAGACGATTTTTCCGCTGCAATCGAACGCGCCTCGCTCGCGGTGCGGCTCGGTTCGGTCGTGACCGTCGTGACCGCGCCGGTGATCGGATCAACTGTGGAGACGGTTCGAGCAGCCTCCGTCGCCGTCTCGCCCAGCGCGGAGACGAACTCCGCGGCGCCGCCGATCACCGAGAGCATGATCGCGGAGCCGAAACGCTCCCAGAAATGCGTGTCGATCTTTCCGGTAAGCCCCGCGCGGCCAAGACGGTCTGCGCCTGGCGAGGCGATCTCGACAGAAAGGCCGTCGGACCGGATGACCCGCGACCAGACGACAAAGATGCGCTTCTGGCCCCGCGCCATCCCGGACTTGTATTCCCCGATCAGGCGGGATCCCTTGGGAACTAGAATGCGTGTGCCATCGAGCGAGCGAACGTCCTCGCGCACGACGGCGCGGACCATGCCGGGAAGGTCGGTGTTGATGGCGGTTTCCAGAAACCCTCGGATCATCGTGCCCTGGCCCACAAGCGCGTCCGTTCGATCGAAACGCGTCGCCTTGACGATGCCGGCCGCCTGCTTTTCCGATTGCGCCAGGAACGCTTTGTTCGCATCGCTTTCAGCGCCGGGGACCGCGACAAGCTGACCATCTTCGGCGATCGCCATTGATTGCTCCCCGCCGGCCAGGCTTTCGCGGCTGTTGCCGTCGACGATGATCTGCTCCGAGCGAAGTCGTTCCCACCGTGCCTTTTCCTCTTCCTCGCGACGCTTTGCCTCCAGTTCGGCGAGCCGCGCCTCTTCTTCGGCGCGACGCCGCTCTTCCTCTGCTCGCCGGCGCGCCTCCTCGAGCTGGCGCAGCTTTTCCAGATCGTCGCCCTGGTTGACGGTGTCGGCGTCGACCTTCTTCTCCTCTTTCATCGGGATCTGCACCAGGTTCGGGTCGGCCGCCTGCTTCACCGGCTCCTCGGGGAAATTGTGGATGCTGGCATTCGAGGTTTCGAAGGTCTCCGGGCCATCGCTCAGAGCCGACGTCTGTGGCGCGCTCGGCCAGTTCACATAGGCCAGCACGCCCGCGCCGACGGCAAGGAGGAGAGGAAGGGCGAGCTTGCCGAGACGCCCCTCGCGTTCGCTTGCGACGCTGCTCTGTCCGTCGAGGTGATCGAAGTCGATCCTGTTCATCTCTGGCGCTCCTGCTTCCCGCCGAGGCGCTTCGGCCCATAGGCGTCCTCGATGAGATCGAAGGCCTGACGGTTCGCCTGACGGTTATAGAGGCAAAGCCACCTGTCGCCGGCGCGCAGCGTGAACTGTGCGGCGACCTTGTCGATGACGACGTACCTGCCTTGCGTGCGCAGGTTCACGAGGGATTCCTGGCGCTTGCCGTCGACCACGAAGATGGCCGGGATCTCGTTCGGGAACTCCAGATACATCTGCGTGCCGTCGTCGAAGGCGACGCGCGGCTTCAGACTGGAATCGCCGCGGAAGACGTAGTCGTAGTTCAGGCGGCTCGGATCTATATCCTTGAGGAGCGGATCTCTGACGCTCTCCTGCGCGGCGGCAAGCAGCCGGGCGTTGACGTCCTCATCGGGATACTTGAAGCGGACCTGGAACGCCGCGCGCAGATCCTCGGCGGCCGAGCCTTTCAACAGCAGCGCGTAGACGCGCTGATTGGTGACGATGTTGACGTTCGTCTCGGCGTTTTCCCGCAACGGCTTCACGAAAAGAATGCCGGAACCCTTCTTTGGAACGATTGACCAACTGGCAGTATCGCCGGCTGAGATCGTTTCGATCGTCTCGGAGCTGCTCAACTGGATCATCGTCGATACGCCGAGACCCGCCGGCACGGTCACGACAGCGTTGTTGTTGAAGGTGATGTAGCGGATACGAGGATCGGCGGCCTCGGACACACTGGCGAGGGCAAACACGGCGAGCGCCGCAAGGGACGGGAGCGACTTGTGCATCAGCGCGCCGCCTTGTCCGCCGGCAGGACCTCGGGCAGCGTTTCCTGGTCGCGCCGGTACTCGACCACCTGGAAGCCAAGCGGATTGTCGAAACGATATTCGTTTTTCAGGGGCGCTGTCGTGTAGCGGAAGCGAACCACCGAGACCCAATGCTCTCGCTGCAGGGTGTTCTCACGCCGTGTCTCGGTCGAAAAGCGGACGGTCGCCGTGGACGAATTGAGGAATGAGACCGACTTGACGGTGACGGCGATGCGGGCGTTGCGTCCGAGTACCTTGTCCTTGGACCGTGGGTTCGAAGGGTCGAAGTCTTGGCGGAGATCGGAGGCGGCCTGGCCGGTTGAGTAGAGCTGGGCAAGATCGTAATTGTCCTTCAGCGCCCGGGGATCATAGGTCTCTCGCGCCCGGATATAGCGGACAATGTTTGCGGTCTTGATCGCGTCGTTTTCCGAGAGTTTGCTTTCGTCAAGGGAGCGAGCGACCTCGACGAAACCCGTCGTCTTGTCGGCAATGACGACCACAGCTTCGAACTGCTTCAGGGGCACGAGGAGATTGAGGGCGCTGAGGCTGAGCATCGTGGAGACCCCGGCAATCGCCGCGACGGTCCAGGCGATGTTCCGCGAGCGGCGTTCCTTCCGGTAGAGCTCGATCTCCCACGAGGCACCTGCTTTCCAGTAGGCGGTGAGATCATGTGGGGGCGTCTCATGTGTCTGGCCGGTCAATTCTGCACTGCTCATCTTCGTGTCCGAGAACCCGCCGGTGAGGGGCGGAGTTAATTATAGTTTATGAGGCGGCTCGTGCGACGGCTTCCACCATCTTGATCCGGTGCGTTGCCGAGCCGATTATCAATTGAATGAGGGCCGTCCGCCCGCTGGCGCGCAGCCGCTACGGTTTTAGCTGCACCAGCGCATCAGCGTCTTTTCCGAGGCCGTGTTCGAGAAGAAGAAGGAGCGCTCGGTCTCTATTTCGATCCGGACCGTATCGCGGTCACCGTCCGTTTTATCGGCGCCAGCTTCGATCCACAGGACATCGAGAACGTAGGAGGCGCCGTCCTGTTTGACGGACAGCACCTTTCCGGAGGTCTTGTTTGCGCCGATCCCATTGTCTTCGATATAGATGAACGCCGCAGCGGCCGCTTCGCAGCCGGCTTCGGCCGGTGCATAGGCGCCGGTGACCAAAGGCAGGATCGAGCTGGGCGATTGCGCCCATGCCCAGGTGGGTAGCAGCGCTAGGACGGCGGCGATTGCCGAAGCAGACTTCATCATCATGAACCTCCTGTTTAAGAGCCGAGCAGTGCTGCAAGGCTATGCGCGTACCCGGCCAGCGTCTTGTAGAGATCGACGCAATACTCGGCGAGGGGCTTGAAGAAGAGCACGACGAGGAGAAACACGAGGCAACCGAAACCGCCACCTTTCTTGGCCGCGAGGCGATCGCGCTCTGCAGCCTCTTTGTTGATCTGAGCCTGCTGGTGCAGAGCTGCATGATAGCGACGTGGATCGTCCCAAGGGTGCATGTAAACTCCTTCGCAAAAGCCAGATGTGATAAGTCCCACGTGCCTCTACCTCGCTCAAAGATGGCCGTTCTTCTCAGTTTCCCGCTGGAGAGCGCGCGCCCGGGCCTTCACAACATCAAGAGACGTCCGACGACGAGCGAAGCCGGTCTTCATGATCCGTGCACGAGCCGAAAACTGGTTGGCGGAGCGGATAATTGTCTCCCTGCCTCCGCGAAATGACGCGGTTCCGTCGCCCGGCGCAGCGCTACCCGTGATTGCCGCCGCGAAAGCCGGAATGAACCGGAACACCACGATCCCCAGAAGGCAGACGATGACGAAGGGCGCGACATAGGAGAGCTTGCTTTCCGTCGCGGTGTTGTTGGCGGTGTTGATGGCGAGCTCGATCAACTGGTAGAGGAAGGCGAGGAACGCCATCATCAGCGTCTGCGTCACCATCAGGTTGACCATCAGCAGCAGCCAGCCGTCCGTGAAGCGGAAGGTCCAGCGATAAAGCGCCAGGATGATGAACACTGGGGCCAGTGCCAGCGTGATGAACAGCATCAGCTTGGCGGCGAGGATCGCGGCCGCCGCCACCGCAATGAAGATCATCGCAACAACGAACACGACCGCGCCGATCAGCGCGCCGACATATTCGAAGGTGCCGGTCGCAACCTGTTCGTAGACCTTGCCCGCGGTTTCAAAGACGGCGTCGAGGATCTTCACGACGCCGGTCGTGTCGTCCGTTCCGCCGTTTAGGACACCGCCGGAGCCGGCGATCGATGCGATGATCGTGTCGGAGATCACATTCGGCACGGACTGGACCAGTTTGTAGAGCGTGGCCGAAAACGCCGCCCAGTTGGTCGCCATATAGTAGATGAAGAAGGCGCGGCCGAGCCGCCAGGCTGCTTCCGGCACGGAAAATCCGGCGCGGCCTGTGAGGATCATATAGCCCCACCAGATCACGTAGAGGGTGAGCATCGACCCGAACAGGACGTTCACCTGCAGTGCGAGCCCGTCATAGGCGTTCTTGATGAACGTCTCGCCGATAGCATCGAGCTTGGAGAAGATGTCGGAGATGATCGTCGTTGCCGCCATGCGCTAACCCTTCAGAACAGGCGTGAAGACGGCGTTGACCGGCATTGCTGGCCCGCACAGGTCCTCAGTTTCTGCGTAGCCTGATATCGGCGGGCAGGGGGCCTTCTTCTCTCCCTTCGCCTGGCAGGCGGAGAGCATTGTGAGGCCGAACAGCATGATGGCAATGACAGGTCGCATGCGGCCTCACTTGAATGGATTGACGTCTTTGTATTGCAACATCTTGGCGGTCTCCGACTGCTGGGTCAGCCGCATCTGCATCTCGGTATTCAGCGCCGAGACCGCGCCATTCGAGACGCCGACAAGCTCGTTGATGGTGCGCGCCGTCTCCAGCTGCATCCGGGTGTTGGCATCGACGGAGCCTTTGACGTCCTCTGCCGAACCGATCTGGCCGGTTGCCGATTGCAGCGATTGCTCTCGCTGCGACACCCCCTTCGAGGCCTGCTGGGTCAGCGCGGAGAGCAGGGCGACGGTGTTGACCGCGCCGGAGAACGCATTGTTCATCGCCCCGGCATCCTCTCCCTCGACGATCGCCTTGACCTGTTTGACGAGTTGAAGGCCGTTGATCAGCGTCGCGGCAATGTTCTGGGCATCGGCGCTTAGGCCACCGAAGGAGAGCGTTCCGCCGTTCATGATCGATGAGAAGGACGGTGCGGCGGAGATCGACATGTTGCCGCCGAGGCCCGCTGAGGAAATGCCCATGGAACCATCTCGGTTGCCGGAAAGCGCGTCGAGGATCTCTTTCGTCTTTGCCAGAATGTCGGCGTTCGTCTTCATGATCTCACCGGTGTTCTGGGCATTCTTCCTGGCAACGGCGAGGTTCGTTTTGTCGATCACCGGAATGTCGGCAAGCGCAGGCGATGCGAAGGCGAGGGCGGTGAAGATCGTGAGAAGTCTGTTCATGATGCCTCCTATTCGGCCGCGTTGGCGGCGTTCTGGATGGAAAGGAGCGTGTTGCCGATCGTTCTGTCCGACGTGCCGGAAGGTAGGATCGACGTTTCGCCTTGAGCGCCCGCGCCGATGGCACAGTCCGGCCACGCCTCGCGCGGCACCTTCATCTCTGTCAGGATGACGGGATCGCAGCTGTAGGGATTGGCCCTGGTATCGGCCTTCAGGGCCTTGGCCGTTTCCGACGCCTTTGAAACCTGTATCTGCAGGCGCGCCTGCAGCAGCTCGTTGAAGAGTGTTCGGGCGGTGGTCAGGTTGGTCAGCAGTTCGGCATTGAGCGCGCGGGCCTGCGTGTTGTCGTCCCAGGCGTCCTGATAGATATCCGAAGCGCCGACGGTGGCTGAGAGCGCATCGATACGGCGCCCTGCGTCCCGGGCGCGCGCCGTCGCTGCATCGATCCCAGAAACACCGTGCTCGACGGCCCGGGCTGCCGCACTGTTGGAGCTGCGGGTGGCGCCTGAGCCGTAGTCGACATAGGACTTGAACGCCGGAGAGGGAATGTCGTTGATATCAGAGCCCCCGGCATAGGCATTGAACCAGGCGTGGTTCCGTCCGACCTTACCGGCCCAATTGCGCTGCTCGTCGGGCGTTGAGCCGTTGTACCACGAGGCAAGGCAGCCATAATCCGTGCTGCCACACTTGTTGACCCCGAGCCCCAGATATTTGACGCCGCCCTCGATATTCTCCTCGTTGATATCACGGTCGAAGCCCATGCCCCTGCCGGTCCGCTCGGTCAGCTGCATCACGCCCTTGACGCCGGTCGGCGAGCCAGAGCACGTGGAGATACCGGACTCCGCGTGCGCTACGGAAAGGGCAAGGCCCACGGGCACATTGTGCTTTTGCGCATAGTGCCGGATCAACGCGACGTTCCTGGCATCCTCCTCCACTGCCTGCGCGGGCGAGCGATAGAGGCGCCGGTTCTTCTCTTTGCGGGAAATGTTGCAGTTCGTGACCGTCTGCCCCTCAAGCCGGTCGGCTTGAGCCTCCGTATCCTTGCGGGAATGCGCTTCATCCTCCGCGCGCTTTTCCTGGACGTCGTCGTCGCTCACGGGAATATCGGCCAAGGCTGCGGGTGCCGTGGCGGCTGCCACCATGACCGCGAGAAGGAGGTTCACTCGATTACGCATTGCCGGTCCCCGTGATGTCCCATCCGCAGAAATGGGGCAGCCAGGCGACCGGGTCTTCGCCGTGCACCTCCCGTAGCGCCTGGCATTCGCGTACGGTCTCGGGGCGCCCCGACAGGACCTTCACGAGATCCGGCATTGCCGAGAGGTCGAGGCGGGCAATGACCGAGTCCTGCGCATGCTTGATCAGGAAGGTTCGGCTCGCCTTGTCGGCCTGCTTGACGAAACGGAACTCCTTCTCGGAAAGACCAAAGGCTTTGCGGTAGCTGTCCTCGTCCGCCGCGGCATTGGGGAAGAAGATGTTGGTCATCGTCTGTTCGATGACCGTGTTACGGAGGTCCGACCGCACGACGTCAGCGGCCGACTGCGTGCCGAAGCCGACGATGCCGTTCATCTTGCGGATGGTCTTGAGCCAATCCTTGATGAAGGAGGAGAAGACATCGTCGTCGAGGAGCCGCCAGCCTTCATCGAGAAAGATCATCGACGGCCGGCCATCAAGGATCTCCTGGATGCGATGGAACATGTAGAGAAGGGCTGCCGAGCGCGTGCGTTTGTCCGACAGGATCTCGGTCATGTCGAAGCCGATCACCGCGCTGGCAAAATCAATCCTGTCCGTCGGATTGTTGAAGAGCCAGCCCTTGTCCCCGGTCGTCCATTCCTTCAGCCGGTCGGCAAGGTCGCCGATGCTGGATCGCATTCGCCCGCGCAGGGCCTCGGCCAGCATGTCGAGGCGGCGCTGCGGGCGTTCGAAATCCGTGTAGATGCTGTCGACGGCATCGGAGATGACGGCCATCTCCTCGACATTGAGCACCCGGTCTGACGGGGTGAGGAGGTAGGAGACCAGCGTCTTGCCGAAACTGCGGTTGGACGGCGTATCGTCAAGCTGCAGCGGCGCAAAGCCCGTCGGCTCGCCCGGCGACAACCGTTCGTATCGCCCGCCCATGGCGCGCACGAAGATCTCGCCGCCGCGGTCCTTGTCGATGAAGACGCAGCGCGGCCGCGGCTCCACGCGCATGCCCTGCGCCAGGAGGAACGAAAGCGCCACCGTCTTGCCCGAGCCGGTCGGGCCGATCACCGTGAAATTGCCGACGTCGGCCTCGTGGAAATTAAAGAAATACGCCGTCTGGCTGGTGGTCTCCAGGAGCGAGATCGGCAGCCCCCAATGGACCTTGTGCGTTTGCCCGGACGGAAAGTTGTGCGCGGAGAACAGCCCGGCGAAGTTGACGGACGAAATCAGCCCCTGGCGCGCGATATAGGCGAAGTTCGCCGGCAGCTGCGCCCACCAGGCCGCTTCCTGATTGAGGTCTTCGCGAACGGCGACGATGCCCATGCGCGCGAGTTCCGCTGTCACATCCGCAACGGCGCGGTTGAGGCGGGACAGATCGCGCTCGAGCACGGCCACCGTCATATGGTGCTTGCCGAACACGACCTCGCCCGAGGCCAGCCGGTCGCGCGCCGTCTCGATATCGTCTTCCACGGCGGTCCCGCCATCGTCGGAGTTGCTGATCTGCCGGCTGATCGTCGCGATCGCCTCCGTCACCGTCGTGCGATCCTCGGGGGCGAAGGAGTGCGTGAGAATGAACTCGTAGGGAAGGCGCAGCAGCCCGTCGAGTTGGCCGGGCGTCGTCATGGGAGGGTATTCTTTGATCGAGACCATGGCTGCGACCTTCGAACGCGCGCCGTCCGCCGACCAGATTTCCGCCGCCTTGCGGCCGAACAGGATCCGGCCGGTGCCGACATAGTCGGCGAGCGACATGCGGGGCAGGGGCATCGCGCGCGGGTCGCCGGCGGCGAGGACCTTGGCGAAGAACTCGGCCGGTTCCGAATAGAACCCTCCGTCGCGCGTAACGCAGGAGAGCACCTCAGGCCGATAGGATCGGAAATCGCCGACGATACCCGCGACCATGTCATTGAGGTCCCGCAGGGCCTCATCCCGCGCTTCGGCACCGGCATCGGCCTTGCGGAAGGCGTCGAAGATCCGATCGACCTTGCCCGCCCGGCCGGTCATCGGCCGCCGGATGACGGTGAGATACAGCTCGTTGACGAACATCGTCCTGTGCTTCAGCCCGGCCATGTAGCGGGCATTCAACTCCGCGGCGAAGGGGTTATCGAAGTCGCCTTCGATGTCAGGCACGATCTGGCGGCGGATGATCGTCGCATAGAGCGCGAAGCGCGATGATCCCAGCGAACGGACCGTCATGTTGCGGTTAGCCAGACGGGCATTGATCTCCGCCTGATCCATCGTCTGGTAGGGCAGACCCGACAGCCGGATCACCTGCAGCAGCAGGCCCGCCTTGGTGACGATGGTCTCCTCGTCGACATGCCGGAGGTAGGGGACGTGGGTGCCGATCCGCAGGTCCCGCCCACGCTCCCGGCCGAACTTCAGGTCGTGATTGACGATGCTCATGGGGCGTAACTCACGGCTTTCCAGAAGCGTCTGTTGCGGACCGCCCGCCGCATGGACAGGCTCACCTGCGCGACGCGGACGATGTGGATGTCCCGCTGGCAAAGGTAGAGCCCGACGAAATGGATGGGCAGGACGACCAGCGGCGCGAGGAAGTTCGAGGATGCGATGAAGACGACGATCCCGAAGATGCCGTTCACCACGAACACCATGATGTCGACCCCGAAATACATCGGCGGCCGGGTTAGCGGCTGGATGAGCGGTTCGACATCCGGCGCATCGTCGCGCATGTCAGACACCCCCTGCGGCCTTCATGGCATCGACCAGTTCCGCCGCGCCGAAGATCATCGCGATGCCGATCACGATGGAGATCGCGCCCTGCCAGGCCATGCGCCCGGTCAGGAACAGGAAGCCGAGGAAGCAGACGGCGATGATGGCGAGCGAGCGCGCGACGCTGCCTTGGAGGACGCCGACGAACCATTCGAGAATGCCCTCGACGGGGGCGGCCGACTGCGCATAGGCGAGCTCCGGAACAAGCGCGACGGAGGTCGAAAGCACAACCAGTGAGAGGATCAGCTTTCCGCGGGCGCGCGACGGGACGGGGGAGATGCTCATGCGTATGTCCTTCAGTTTGGAGCAAGGAGAGGGGGGAGGGTGGCGCTACTCGGCGGTCCAGACGTGCTGGTCACGCCAGGGTGAGGAGGCGAGGGCGACCGCGTCCTCGCGGGCGAGGCGGTTTCTGCCGCGCTTTTCCGCAGCTGCCGCCGCCTTGGCGTTCAGCGACCAGCGGTTCATGACCTTTGCGATGTAAAGGGTGGTTTCGTTGAACTCCGGGATGCCGCCCTTCTCATAGACGCGCGCGGGACCGGCATTGTAGGCGGCGAGCATCAGCAGCGGATCGTCGAACTCGGCGTAGAGCTTCTTGATGTAACGGACACCGGCGCGAATGTTGGATTCCGGGTCGCAGCGATCGGCAACGCCATAGTCCGAAGCGGTTTCCGGCATCAGCTGCATGATGCCGACGGCGCCGGCCTCGGAGACCTGCTGCTTGCCGCCAGCGCTCTCGACCTCTGCCACGGCGAGCGCCAGAGCCGGGTCCAACTCCTCTTCTTTCGCAATGGCTTCGATCATTTCGGAAACGCGGTCGGCCTCGACAGGGGCGCAGGCATTCGCGGTCGTGGCCGAGAGAAGAACGAGGGCTGCGGAGAGGTGCGTTTTCAAAGCGTATTCCCGGTTGATGCTTGATGCGAATAAACTATAATTTATTCGCCGGGTAAGTTCGTGTCAACAAGGGAAACGGCTGAATGACCATGAGAGTACAACCTGTAATTAAAGCGACCGTCACGCTGCTTCTCGGGCTGATGATCACCGCGTCTGCGGCGGAGGGGGAAGATCCCTATGCGGAGCCGCCGCCGCGGTATCTGCGCCAGTTCGCTGCCGAAGGCGCCAAGATATTCGTTCTCGAACGCTTTGACGCCGACGGAAATCTGGCCGCGCGCACGGTGGAAAGGCTCACCAGAGATGCGATCATCGATGGCCCGATCGAGCGCGGGCTCGCGGGCTGGCGGATAAGGCTGCGCGGCTTGAGCCCGTGTCCCGCGGATTCCGTAGTCTATAACCGCATGCAGGTGTGGCGATGCGCTGACGCGGCGCAAGACTATGCCGGCTCCATCTACAACCGGCGTGCCAGCGTTGTTCTCTGCAAGACCCTCGTTCTCGATGAAGATCGTGATCAGGCCCTGCCGGCCTCCTGTTTCCTGCTGGTCGGCGGCGAGGGGGAGCCGCTTCGGACGGTCTACGATGACGACAGCATGGTGTTCCTGGGCCTCGCGACGATTGCTCGAACGCCGGATGGCCGTTCCCGGCGCCCGGACCTGGAGGCCTCGCAGGCCCTGTCGCGATCGATGGGGTTCCAGAATGCGGATTGAGATGTCGATGCTCCTCATGCTGTTATCTTCTTGGCCGGCGGCCGCGGACGGAGGGGCGGTGTCCTTTCCGGCCGCCGTCCAGTTCGAGACGGGTGACACCTGGACCCATGAGGGCGCGAAATTCAGGCTGTTCGGCGTGCAGGCGTGCCTCCGGGACACGCGGTACAGGCTGCCTGGCGGCGAGGATGGCGATTGCGGGCTGCGCTCCATCGGCGCATTGGCGGCGCTGTTTTCCACGAACACGATTGCGTGCCAGCCGGTCGGAGCGGCAAAGGACGGGGCCACCTTCGTCGTCTGCGCGGCCCAGGTGGGCGGCGCGGCCGTCGATGTTGGCACCGCATTGATTTCCTCCGGGTTCGCCTTTGCCGCGGTCCTGCCGTCTGGCGCGGCGGTGCTGCCGGCCTACGCCGTTGCCGAGGGCGTGGCGAAAGAGGATGGCACTGGTCTTTGGGCGGGACAGTTTGTCCATCCAAGCGCGCTCCTGCTCCGCGGGGAACAGTCAGAGGTCCCTGAGGTCGAGTTCGAGGGCTTCGAGGATGGCGGCGATCTCCATCACGGTCAGCGTCTCCCAGGCGCCGCTGTGGAGTAGCTTCAGACGCTCCAGAGGGAGGCCAGTTTGGTCAGCCAGATCCCCAAGACACCTGTTCTTTTGCGTCACTTGATCGGCAAGTGCCATCACGAGCTCGGATGCGGTTTGGATCGTCATGACCCCTCCTCGATCTGTCTCCTGCGCCTTGGCTAGTGGAATGCTTCGGCGCTTCCTCGGCTGCCGTATAACGCCCAGCTTCAGCGGCCGTAGGCAGGTTCTATGGACAACCGTTGCGGGAAGGATAGATTGCGGCCTGTGCACATTCCAAGCGCGGAACGCGTCGAAAGAGGAAACTATACTTTAAACTTTTATGAAGCTCGGAGACACAGGCATGCCCGGGGAAGCGCGGAAGACGCAGTTGGAGGGCGAGCGGGCCGCGAAACGTGCAGAATGCGGCTCCAAATCACTTTTGAATTGCAGAACTGGAAGCTCCAGTTCGTCGGCGACGAGAATTTGGCGATGGCCGTCCGGTTGCCGTTTCCGACGCTTCATGTAGAATCTCCAACGACTTAGACTTCTCTGCCATTACTATTGCCCTTCGGAATAACCGCCCTGTCCATGATGAAGACCTCTCTCGATCATATCCCGCCCCGCAAGCAGCGGGAACTGGCGCGTGTTCTCGAAATCCTGCACGAGGAGTTCGAGGATGCGCTGAAGGAAGGGACGGCAGACTTCAAGAAGCGCGGGCGCATTCTCAAGATTATCCTGTTCGGCTCTTACGCGAAGGGCGGCTGGGTCGACGAGCCGTTCACGATGAAGGGCTACCGGTCGGATTTCGATCTGCTGGTCATCGTCAACCACCGAAAGCTCTGCGATTTCGCGGCGTTCTGGCACAAGGCCGAGGATAGGCTGAACCGAGATCCTCTGATCGATACACCTGTCAAATTTATTGTTCATTCCAGACGCGAGGTGAATTCTTCTCTGAAGGAGGGGAGGTACTTCTTTTCCGAAATTCGCAAGGACGGCGTCGTTCTCTATGAACTCGACGATGAGCCGTTGGCGGAGCCTGGCGTCCTTTCGCCGGCGGATAGATTGCGGATTGCGAAGGAGTACTTTGACGATAGGTTCGAACTCGCCGAGACCTTTATGAAAGGAAGCCGCTTCTACGCGGCCAACGGGAATCTTCGTGTCGCTGCCTTCGAATTGCATCAAGCGCTTGAACAAGCTTATTCGTGCGTATTGTTAACGCTGACGAACTATGCGCCACCATCGCACAACGTCAAATTCCTCCGCTCATTGGCCGAAGAACAAGATCGCCGGCTGACTGACGCATTTCCCCGCGATCAGCATCGCGAGCGAGCTTGGTTCAATATATTGGGCGAAGCCTATGTGAAGGCTCGATATTCAAAGCACTTCCAAATCAGCGCTGAGGCGCTTGCGTGGCTTGGAGAGCGCGCCAGTCTCCTGCTTGAACTGGTGAAAGATGCCTGCCTCGACCATTTGAGCGCTCTCAAGCGGGAAGCGAGCTAAATCTGCGGAGGCCCACCTTCATCGCAGCCGGATTATAGTCGTACGTTCTCTATTCTACAGCGTCCATTCCTTTAGGGGTTACTGGGAGTAGAATTTAAAGTACTCGTCGCACAAAAAGTCCAATGGGGTGATGCATTTCTCCGGAGCTCTACTTCACTTCCGATAAGGATTACTTATCGGAAGTAAGAGGCACAACTACTATCCATACGCAGTGAGGAACTCTAACTTTCAGATAGAGTTCCTGTAAGAAATCATTTACCATGATTTCAATGACTTACGATTTCGGAAAGTTGCCAATATCGACTCTGATTGGCCCCGCTTTTGAAGCGGGCATCGTGCTGGCGCGTCTCGACGAGCGCATCGCCCGTTCGCCGGTCGGGCCGGGGTGGATCGAACGCATGCACTTTGGCGATGCCTGCGCCTCGCTGTGGATCGACGGTGAACTTGTTCACCTCGAAGACCTCGTGCTCCACGACGATATCAGAGATATTCGCACACCCACCCATGAGTTGACAATCGCCCGCGACGTGCTGCGCACACGCCGGCGCATCGCCACCCAACAGCCCAGCTGGGCTTTTTCCACCGACGGGCTTCGGACGCTGCGGCAGACCTCGGAGATCATGCCGGCCGACGCTGACGCGGCGGAGGCGGCCGGCGCCAAGCAGCCTGTCGGTGTCGAGCCGATAGGGGAGGGGGACGATGCATACTGTGGCGAAAATCTTCCCGGCGTCGACTATGCCGCCATCGATGCGGTACTCGCCCGATCGGAGGCGGCGATTAAGAACGCCACGCGGCCCGGCCGCACCACCAGTGGTCGGGGCGCAGAAAAAGACCCGATGATCTACGATCTCGACTGGGATGAGGACGCGCGGCTGGAGGAATGGCGGGGTGTTTTGCGACAGGCGCAGGACTTGCCGGCGGTGCTCCAGGCGATTGTCGCCCTCGATGCTTGGAACGAGATTGCGGTGTTGCAGCATGCGCCCTGGCTCGGCCGACTGCTGGCTGCCTCGATCCTGCGCCAGGCCGGCGCCACCGGAGCCCACTTGGCGGCGATCAATCTCGGCCTGAAAACCATCCCCGTCGATCGACGCCGTCATCGTCACCGGGAAACCCGGTTGCTCGCCATCGCCCACGGCCTGATCGTGGCCGCCGAGTTCGGGATGAAAGAGCATGACCGGCTGGCATTGGCCCGAACCATGATGGAACGTAAATTGTCGGGAAGGCGAACGTCTTCAAAACTGCCGGAGCTGCTCGAGTGTTGATTGCCACTGAGAACTGACCCGGCATAGCCCGATATTTCCATTGAGAATTGACCCATGTTTCAACCGTCCCTCGCGAGTTTTAAGCGGGGGCTGTGGAGTGATCGACATGGCGTTACTGAGCGTGATCCGGCGCTGGCATCTTCGAGAGCATCTATCGATCCGAGAGATATGTCGCCGGACTGGCCTTTCGCGGAACACGGTCCGCAAATACCTGCGCCTTGATGGCGGGGAGCCGAAGTTTAAGGTGCCGGAGCGACCGAGCAAGCTCGATCCGTTTGCAGATCGGCTGTCGGCATGGATGAAGACGGAATCGAAGAAGGGCCGCAAGCAGAAGCGGACGATCAAGCAACTGCATGCCGATCTGGTCGGCCTCGGTTATGAGGGCTCTTATAATCGGGTTGCAGCCTTTGCCCGAGAGTGGAAGGCGGACAGGCAGAGGGAACTTCAGACCACAGGACGCGGCACGTTCGTGCCTCTGGCCTTCGAACCGGGCGAAGCGTTCCAATTCGATTGGTCGGAGGACTGGGCCATCATCGGCAATGAGCGCACCAAGCTGCAGGTCGCGCATACGAAGCTGAGCTACAGCCGCGCCTTCATCGTGAGAGCCTATCTCCTCCAGACGCACGAGATGCTGTTCGATGCCCACAACCATGCCTTCCGCGTCTTTGGCGGCATTCCTGGCCGTGGCATCTACGACAATATGCGCACGGCGATCGACAAGGTTGGTCGCGGGAAGGATCGCGACGTCAACGTGCGCTTCATGGCGATGGCCAGTCACTATGTGTTCGAACCCGAGTTCTGCAATCCGGCGTCCGGTTGGGAGAAAGGACAGGTCGAGAAGAACGTTCAGGATGCCCGTCATCGTCTCTGGCAGCCCACGCCGCGCTTTCCGTCGCTGGAAGCGTTGAACGTCTGGCTGGAGCAGCGCTGCAAGGAATTGTGGGCGAATACCCCGCACGGACAGATGCGCGGCACCATCGCCGACATCTGGGCTGAGGAGGCTTTGGCATTGATGCCTGTCTCCCGGCCGTTCGATGGCTTCGTCGAGTATACCAAGCGCGTCACGCCGACCTGCCTCGTTCATCTGGAGCGCAATCGCTACAGCGTTCCTGCCTCCTTCGCCAATCGGCCGGTGAGCCTGCGGGTCTATCCGGATCGTGTCGTTGTCGCCGCGGAGGGCCAGATCGTCTGCGAGCATCGCCGGGTCATCGATCGCTCTCATGACCGACCGGGACAGACCATCTACGACTGGCGGCATTATCTGGCGGTGGTGCAACGCAAGCCGGGCGCTCTTCGCAATGGTGCACCCTTTGCCGAACTGCCCGATGCGTTCCGAGCCTTGCAGCAGTACCTCCTGAAGAAGCCGGGTGGTGACCGCGAGATGGTCGATATCCTGGCCCTTGTTCTCCAGCACGACGAACAGGCCGTGCTATCGGCGGTCGACATGGCGCTGAAGTCCGGCGTCCCCACGAAGACGCACGTGCTGAACCTGCTGCATCGCCTCGTCGACGGCAAATCCTTCACACCACCGACCATCGACGCGCCTCAGGCCCTGACGCTCACCAACGAGCCGAAGGCCAATGTCGAACGCTACGATGCGCTCAGAAAGACGGAGGTTCGCCATGCGTCATAATCCAGCAAGTGGCGCTGTCGTCATCATGTTGCGGCAACTGAAGATGCACGGCATGGCCCAGGCCGTCGGCGAACTCACCGAACAGGGATCGCCAGCGTTTGAGGCCGCCATCCCGATCCTGTCGCAGCTTCTCAAGGCCGAGACGGCGGAACGTGAAGTGCGATCGACCGCCTACCAGCTCAAGACGGCACGCTTTCCAGCCTATCGTGACCTGAACGGCTTCGACTTCGCCAGCAGCGAGGTCAACGAGGCGCTGGTGCGTCAGCTTCATCGCTGCGACTTCCTCGGCGACGCCAACAACATCGTCCTCGTCGGCGGTCCCGGCACGGGCAAGACGCATATCGCCACAGCGATCGGTGTCCAGGCTATCGAGCATCATCACAAGCGGGTTCGGTTCTTCTCGACCGTGGAGCTGGTCAACGCGCTCGAGCAAGAAAAGGCACAAGGGCGTTCCGGCCAGATCGCCAACCGCCTGGCACACTCCGATCTCGTCATCCTCGACGAACTCGGTTACCTGCCGTTCAGCGCTTCAGGCGGGGCGCTGCTCTTCCATCTGTTAAGCAAGCTCTACGAGCACACGAGCGTCATCATCACGACCAACCTGAGCTTCAGCGAATGGGCCAGCGTCTTCGGCGATGCCAAGATGACCACCGCGCTGCTCGACCGCTTGACCCACCATTGCCACATCCTCGAAACCGGAAACGACAGCTTCCGCTTCAAGAATAGTTCGGCTCATGAGCCCAAAATGACGAAGGAGAAAAGGAAGAGCTTGACCGCAACCATCGACCCGAACGACATCTAATAAACGGGTCAATTCTCGGTGGAAATGCCGGGTCAGTTCTCAGTGGCAATCAACACCGAGACCGATGCAGGCCACGCCCGCCAGCTTCAGGATGACCGCTACCTTCTGTCTTCGCGGCTCGCTCTGCAATCTCATCTTAAGCGGACGCGAGTCCGCCGTTATCTCATCCCCGGCTCTACTCACCATTCGTCAAAGCACCTTTTGTCGCAATTCGAAGGTTACGTCTTCAACCGTGGTAGAAATCATCGGCGGACTAGACGCGCCGCCGCCGGGATCAGCTAGTGAACCGCCCGGGCTTTACCGGAGACCGTTTGGTTTAGGTTATACAACTATGGCTGGCGCGTCCAGCTTGGGTGACCGCCTTAGCGCAGGTCGCGCTTGGACAAGCTTTTGCGGTCCCGCAAGTTGTCCTTCCCTCGTGACTTGTCCGCGAATGCCCCGGGCGGATACCAGTAACCGTCGCTGTGACGGCGGTATCCCTTGCGCCGTTCCTTTACGCCCTGGTGGCCGTTCAGAATGTGTCGCCCGGGCTTCTTCTTCTGGACCAACTGGGTTGCGTGCTGTGTCGGGGATTCTGATCTGGCGGATTGTGAGTTTGCTGTTGTTATCCCGCCAACAACGGTCATGATGGTGGTAAGGAAGATGATGATTTTTTTCATTGTGAACTCCTGGTATTTTGCGGGACGTCCGGTAGAAGCGCCGCCGTCCGAGTGTAAAGCTGACATCTGCTGGGTGCATGGCCGCTGTTGCAAGCGCCCATGCTAATTGGACGAGGGGGCCTTGTGTGGCCGATGGAACCGCGCCCTGAGCCAAACCAGAACGTCATCGAGGAAGGTGAAGACGACGGGGATGACCAAGAGGCTAAGGAAGGTCGAGGTGATGAGGCCGCCGATCACCACGATGCCCATAGGCTGCCGGAAACTTGAGTCACCCGACACGAGGCTTAGCGCTGCCGGCAACATGCCCCCGCCCATGGCAATGGTCGTCATGACGATGGGCCGTGCGCGCTTGTGGCAGGCATCGACGAGCGCATCATAACGCGACATCCCAGCGCGGCGTGCTTCGATTGCGTATTCGACCAGCAGGATTGAATTTTTCGAGACGATACCCATCAGGAGCAGCAGGCCGATAACCGCGGGCATCGAAAAGCTGGTACCGGTTAGGACCAGCGGCAGCATCGCCCCGCCAAGTGCCAAAGGCAAGGCCATCAGAATGGTGATCGGCTGAAGGAAGTCATGGAAGAGCAGCACAAGTACCGCGTAGACGCAGAAGATGCCGATTGCCATTGCCGTTCCGAAACTGCTGAACAGTTCGCTCTGGCGCTTGAGTTCGCCCTGCTCGACGAATTTCACGCCCTGCGGCAGATTTTTGTAGCTCGGCAATTGGGCCGCCTCGTTCGTCACCTCCGAAAGGTTCCTGCCGTTCAGTTCGACGGTCAGCGAGACGTTGCGCGAGCGGTCGAGCCGGTCAATCTGGCTGGGGCTGGACCCCATTGATATGTCGGCGATGGCGCCCAGTGCCACATTGCCGTTTCTGCCCTCGACCGGGATGAGCGAGATGGCCTCGAGCGACTGTCGGCTGGCGGTGTCGAGCATGACCCTTATGGCGACCTGACGCTCAGGCAAGTTGAGCTTTGACAGTGCCGAATCGTAAGCGCCTGCCGTCGCAACCCGGATAGCCTCGGCGATCGCCTTGGAGGTCACACCCAAAGACGCAGCCTCCGCCAGATCGGGCGTGATGGTGATTTCGGGCGACTGCATTGCCGCCGACGACGTGACGTTGCCAATACCGGGCAGCGTGCGCAAGTCGGCCTCGAGCCGCGTCGCTGCTTGTTCCAGGAGCGTGGAATCGTCGCCCGCCAATGTCAGCGTGAGCTGCGTGCCATTGCCGCCTGAACCGATCTCGATACGGACACCTGGCAGCGCTTCTAGCGCTTTACGCAAGTCCGCCTCGATCTGCGACTGCTTTACATCGCGCTCATCGAGCGGCGCAAGATTGACGATGATCGTGGCACTGTTGGTGCTGGAGGTCGAAGTACTATTCGGGCCACCGGTGGACGCAGTGCCCGTGGCCTGGAAAACAGATGTGACATGGTCGACGCTGGCGATAATGGTGGCGGCCTTTTGCGCGGCTTCATCAGTGGCCTCGATCGTTGAGCTCGGCGGGGTCGTGATTGATACCTTGGTCTGGCTGTCATCGGATGCGGGAAAGAACCCGGTCGACAGATTGCTCAAAAGCAGAACCGAAAAAGCCAGGAATGCGACTGTTCCCAACACCGGTATCCAGCGGCGGCGAAGCGCGCCCTTGACGGCCCAAAGGTAACGCCGCATCAAGCGGCCGTCCTCTTCATGGGTTTTTCCACTCGCCTTCATCAGGTAGGCCGCCATCATGGGGGTCACCAGGCGCGCGACCAGCAAAGAGGCGAGAACGGCGACTGAGGCTGTGATACCAAACTGCTTGAAAATGATGCCGGGAATGCCTCCCATGAATGCTGTCGGCAGAAACACGGCGACCAATGTGAAAGTGGTGGCGATCACCGCCAGACCGATTTCGTCTGCCGCCTCCATCGCAGCGTCGAATGGGTTCTTGCCCATGTTGAGATGTCGCTCGATGTTTTCCACTTCAACGATCGCATCATCGACGAGAATTCCCACCACCAGTGACAGCGCCAAAAGCGTGATCGTGTTCAACGCATAGCCGAGCATGTACATTACGAGAAATGTCGGAATAATCGACAACGGTAAGGCAATGGCGGCCAAAAGGGTTGCCCGCCAGTCGCGCAGGAATAGCCAGACCACGAAGACCGCTATCACCGCGCCCTCATAGATCATGTGCATCGACGATTCGTAGTTCTCTTCGATCGGGACGATCGTGTTGTAGGCTTCCTCGATCGTCACGCTCGGATTAGCGGCGGCAAATGTCTTCATTGCATCGCGGATATTGTCGGTAACGGCGACGTCCGAATAACCCTTGGAGCGCTTGATCTGCGCGGCGATCACCGGCTTGCCGTTGATATAGGCCAACGAGCTGAGGTCGCTGTGTGAATCTGTCACCGTGCCGAGTTCGTCGAGGCGAACCCAGCTTCCTGTCGGAAGCGGTATTGGGGTTGCGCTGACCTCTTCTGCGCTGTGGGCGGCAGCCAGGGTTCGGACGCTCTGGCTTTCACCACCGATGCGCCCCTTGCCGCCCGACAGATCTGATTGTACGGCCTCAAGCTGTGAGTTGATGTCGTTTGCGGTCAATCCGAGGCCGTCGAGCAGATTGGGGTTGAGCTCAACCCGAACCTCTCGATCAATGCCGCCGAGCCGCCCGACCTCGCCGACACCATCCACCGCCATGAGAGCCCGGGACAGGTCGTTGTCTATGAACCAGGATAGTTCCGCATCATCTAGCCGGTCGGATCGCACTACATAGGTAATCAGCGGTGAGGAGTTCAACGACTGCTTGGAAACCGTTGGTGCATTCATCTCTTCCGGCAGGTCTTCCTTTGCCTGGTCGACGGCGCTTTTCACCTCGTCCAAGGCGTCCTGCGTATCCTTGCCGATCTCGAAGGCAACGGAGATGCTGACGGAGCCGTCGGTGATCGTCGTCGTCACAGAATCAAGCTGCGAAAGGCCTGTCAGCTTGTCCTCGATCTTGCGCGCCACCTCGGTCTCAAGCTGAGAAGCTGCCGCCCCGTCGAGCGATGCACTGATCTCAATCGTCGGAAGATCCATATCCGGAAAATTCTGGATATTGAGGCGGTTGAATGCCCACAGGCCACAGGCCGTCATCAGGACGAACAAAAGGATCGGCGGAACGGGATTGCGGATCGACCAGGAAGAGAAATTCATTTCGCCGCCTCCGAAGCGGCTGCCTCGGCGCCATCGACGACCCGCACCACCGAACCGTCCGCCAGGAATGCGCCGCCCGAAACCACCACGACCTCGGCCTTATCGAGCCCGGACAGGATCTCGACACGATTGTCTTGCCGGCGGCCGGTCTCAACCCGCTTGCGCGTCACTGTCGGCTGGTCTTTCGCATTGAGGAGGAAGACGTACGAAAATCCGTCCCTCATGGTGACTGCGGTCGCTGGGACCGTCAGCGCGTCTGTCGGGTCAAACTCAAAATTGCCGCTGACGAGAATGCCGGTCTTGGGCTGCGGTATTCCTTCGGTCGGCTTCAGGGCGACATAAACGATCGCCCGACCGTTGGTGGTCGATGTCGTCGGCGATACCAACCTTACCTCACCACGCACTTCGCCTAGCGGCGTTGGAATGACCGCTCTTGTGCCCTCCTTGATTTCTCTCAGTCGCTTAACCGGCAGTTCTGCCTGCCATTCGATCCGGTTCTGGCGGATCAGTTTGAACAGCTCGTCGCCTGCCGTCACCACCTTGCCAAGCGACGCGGAACGTTCCGAGATCACGCCGTCGTCGTTTGCATAGACCTTCGTGCGGCCGAGGGTGAGCTGCGCCGAGACCAGTGCGGCCTGTGACGAGGCGAGGGCCGCTTTGGCCTTTCGTTCCGCAATCAGATATTCCGTCGTTTTCTGGCTGGATATTGCCCCGGAGCCCGCTAGCCCGCGGGCACGGTTGGCATTTGCGGTCGCCTCTTCGAGATCGGCCTCAGCCTGCTCGACACTTGCCTGCTGTTGCTCGAGTTCCGCCTGAGCGGTTTCAGCTGCAAACTGCACCAGCAAATCGCCCTTTTTCACTGCCGTCCCGACATCGGCCTTGACGTCGATGATCCGCAATCCGCTGACTTCAGCGGCGATTACGGCTTCATGCCACGCAGCAAGGCGGCCGCTTGCGGGAATGAGCACCGGCCACCTGGAGATCTGCGGTTTGGTCACGGTCACGGTGAGTGCGGCCGCACCGGCCGTTGCTTGCGTGTCCTCCTGCGCCCACACAGGCGGGGCAAGGGCCAGACCAGCAATGCAGGCGATCGTCATCGTCGCCAAAGCACATGAGTATCTGCGCATCAGTTCATTCCCTTTGCAGAGGCCAGCACGCCGGTCGGCTCGTGCGACCCGCGAGCAAGCTCACGGCGGTGAGGGCCGATAGAGAGGATGGAAAGATGGTGCGCATAAAAGCAGAGCCGCCCTTCAGTGGAGGCCGCACTATAGGGATCGCTGTGTTAATGTCGGTCAAGACCGTGTTAAGTTAGGTAAAACTGCTGTCTTCGCAGCCCCAAGGCCGTAATGCTGAACTCAGCGGATGAGCGAGAACCGGGTATGACGAAGGTACTTTTGATCGATGACGACACTGAGCTGACCAACCTGCTCGGCGAATATTTGACCGAAGAAGGTTTTTCGGTCGAGACAACGGTGGATGGTCGTGTCGGAGTGGCCGAGGCCATGTCGGCTTCGGCCGACTTGATCGTGCTGGACATCATGATGCCACGGGTGAACGGCATTGAGGTGCTGCGCAAGATCCGTCAGGTGAGCGATGTGCCGGTGCTGATGCTGACAGCGCGGGGAGACGATGTCGACCGCATCGCCGGCCTCAATCTCGGCGCCGACGACTATGTGTCAAAGCCATGCTCGCCGGGTGAGCTGTCAGCCCGCATCCGCGCTATCCTGCGTCGGTCCGGCCGGACAGAGCGCGACGGCACCTTCAACGAGATCCGGGCCGGCGAACTTGTCCTCCATCCGTCGAGCCGGAAGGCCGAGTGGCTGGCCGCTCCCCTGGAACTGACGGGCACCGAGTTCTGTCTACTCGAAGTGCTCGCCCGCTCCGCGGGCCAACTCGTCTCCAAGCAGGAAATCTCGTTACGTGCCTTCGGCAAACCGCTGACCGCCTTCGATCGCCGGATAGACGTCCATATCAGCAGCATCCGCCAGAAACTTGGGGCACGTGCCGATGGCCAGCCTTGGATCCAGGCTGTACGCGGCCGCGGCTACCAGTTGCTGGAAGACTAGCCATGCGTCGTCTGTTCTGGAAATTCTTTACCGTTGTCTGGCTGGCCATGGCAGGATCGATCGCGATCGTGTTCGCGATCAGCAGTCTGTTTCCGTCGCCGTTCGAAGAAGAGGTCGCCAATCGCGAGCTTTCTCTGACGCTGGCGACTGTTTCCCAGACGTTGCAGGCCAATGGGGTCGACGCGGCAGAAAGGCTGGTGGCTGCTGTGCGTCGAACCGGTCGCGACACCTCGGTCACGATCACCGCGCTCGGACCAGCCATCGACTGTGCAGCGCAGGATGGTGATTTGCTTGTTCAAAACGCCGTGCACAACGGCGAATGCTATCGAATGGAGATAGCCGGCCCTAGGGCAAGCATGGTGTTAAAGACCTGGTGGCGAGCGGTTCCATGGCTGGCGGCCTTGCTTGCTGCCGCCGGCGCCGCCTATTGGCTCGCCCGCCACTTCATTACCCCTGTCGAGCAGATCCGCCACGGACTCCGCTCGCTGGCCCAAGGCAAACTCGACGTACGTATCGCCCATACGATCGGTGCCAAGCGAGACGAAATCACCTCGCTTGCGCATGATATGGACATCACGGCTGCCCGGCTCGAGGAGCTCCAGACAGCCCAGCAGCAGCTGTTTCACGACGTGTCGCATGAACTGCGCTCACCCCTGTCTCGGCTGCAGGCCGCCATCGGCGTGCTACAGCAAAACCCGGCGAGGCTGTCGGCGATGGTTGAGCGCATGGGCGGCGAGGTCGAGCGGCTCGACACTTTGGTCGGTGAAATCCTGACCCTGGCGAGGTTGTCGGATCGCGGTACCCCTCGGTTCGAGCGACAGACCCTCGATATTATCGATCTTCTCCGGGAGATCATAGAGGATGCCGGTTTTGAGGGGCAGGCGCGCGACATCAGCGTTTACTACGAGGGTGTCGACAGCTTCGTGGCCTCAGTCAACGGAGAGCTAATTTACCGCGCGCTCGAAAATGTCGTTCGTAATGCGATCACCCACACCGGACCCGGTACTGTGGTCCGCGTTGCCTCAAAGGTCGTGGACCGAGAACTGGTCGTTACCATCGACGACGATGGACAGGGCGTGCCGGCTGCGGAGCTGGAAATGATCTTCAAACCGTTCTCACAGAGTTCGACCGTCACCACACGCTCCGGCTTCGGCCTCGGCCTTGCCATCGCCCGCCGGGCCGCCGAATGGCATGGCGGCGCCGCATCGGCGGAAAACAGGGATGCTGGAGGGTTTCGCGTAATCATCACACTGCCGGCCCATTATGTAGGTCCTTGATGGGTTGTGATCCAGGCTTGCGTTGAGCTTGATCGTGCATGATCAGACA
Source organism: Shinella zoogloeoides (assembly GCF_030733845.1). Lineage (NCBI taxonomy): Bacteria > Pseudomonadati > Pseudomonadota > Alphaproteobacteria > Hyphomicrobiales > Rhizobiaceae > Shinella > Shinella zoogloeoides. The sequence goes on along the minus strand of NZ_CP132313.1, from coordinate 352,905 downwards.
GCGCGGTTGTGTCTACAAAGACGGTCTGCTTCTGCGCTAATAAGCGATCCGTGTACCAAGGCCATCCACCACTTAGACCCTAAACCATCGTCGTTCGCCGGAGCTGCAAGTCCCATAATTCTGCACGGCACACAGGTGTCTAGCAGCTGACCAACCAGCGAGCTAGCCAAAGAATTGGAAGCCAACGGTTCGATTCCTTTCAAGGCGATCGAGCCAACATCCCACCTTGCCCGCTATCCTAGCGTCGGTTATACTGTTTTTCAAAAACAGTATAACGATGGAATCCAGCTTATGAAGTCTATTGACCTCATGTACCAGACGATGCTTGCCGAGCTAGGTCAACGCTCGCTCGACGCCGCTTGGACGGCCGATTTCCCTCCGGAGGGTCGGTTCACCCCCGCAAACATCAAGGGGCGCAAGTATTGGTACTTCGACATCCCGGATGGACACGGTGGTACGAAACGTCGTTACGTCGGTCCTGCCGACGATCCGGATATATCGCAGCGCGTCGCTGATCATAAGCGGGACAAGGACGATTTACGCGCTCGCAGGCGCTTGGTAAATACCCTGACCCGCGAAGGCGGGATGATCGCCCCTGACGCCATGTCGGGTGACATCGTCGAGGCCCTTGCCGGCGGCGGTCTCTTTCGACTCCGGGGTGTTCTCATCGGCACGGTGGCCTTCCAGTGCTATTCAGGACTGCTGGGCGTCCGCCTTCCCATGGCTGCGATCCTGACCGGCGATGCGGACATCGCCCAGGATTATGCCATCAGCCGGGAGGTTGAAGACAGCCTGCCTCCGATCATTGAACTGCTGCAGGGCGTCGACGCCAGCTTCCGGCCAGTTCCCCATCGATCAGGATCCGCGGCCTCGTCGGCGTTCCAGAATGCCGACGGCTACAGGGTTGAATTCCTGACGTCGAACCGTGGTTCGGACGACTACATCGACCAGCCGGCGAAGATGCCCGCCCTCGGCGGTGCCAGCGCGGATCCGCTGCGCTTTCTCGACTTCCTCATCAGGGATCCAGTCAGAACGATGCTGCTCCACCGAAGCGGTGTCCCAGTCGTCGTCCCTGATCCGTCCCGGTATGCGGTCCACAAGCTCATCGTCGCCAGCCGTCGACACACTGACGGGCATGGGTCGGCGAAGCGAGAAAAGGACATTCGTCAAGCTGCGCTGCTCTTTGAAGCCCTGCAGCAGACGAGGCGATCCGCCGACCTGGCGCTGGTCTACAACGAAGCTTGGGAGCGCGGACCTGCGTGGCAGGAAGGTATACGAACCGGGGCGGGAATGCTGCCGGCACAAGATGCCGAGCGGTTCAAGATGGCCCTGATCGAGGGAGCAAAGAAGAACCGCGAAGAAATTGAACTTCCATTTGGAGAATAGGCTGTCGTCCGCTTCCAAAGCCAAGGAGTTGACTTGATTCAATGTGGCTAAGACAAACACGGTGTCGAGAGTTCGATTCCGCTCAAGGCGGGCGGTAAAGCCAAGTCATAGACAAGGATGTGAAGCAGGCAACCTCCCTGACAGGGCAAGCGGAGCCAGTTAAGTCGGATCCAGTTCTGGCGCTTGACCGCGAGATCCTGCAACTTCGGTCTCAATTGGCGGTGAAGCTTCAGCTTCAGAATGAGTAACTGAGGCAGATGCTCAGCCGCTTGAACCGAAGTGAGATCGCGTCCCAAGGAATCTGCGGCACTTTACATGTCGCTACCACTCGATCGGCGAACCATCATAGGCGATGAAGTCTCCAGTGCGTGGAGGGGTGAGAGCGTCCAGCATCTCGAGTATGGGTTCATGGCGGGTCGATCATGCTCCCGGCTGACGGCCAGCGTCACGCGCTGGGGTCTCCGTCAGCTTTGATGACATGATTTTTATTTAGCATAATCGACTAGCAGAGGCTGCGGTGTTGATTGCCAAAGGCGGTCGTCCTCCACTCTCAGAGCGTCCATCAAATCGCTCTGCAGCCTTCTCCTATATTTGTGTTTTGGAGAAAGGATTTCAGTCCCGATACGTGGCATTGTGAAGTATCGTCGTCGCAACGGTGGCAGTTATCGCGCTGCCGCTTCCAGCGCTGCGGTCACGAAGGAGCGAAAGGCAATGAAAGAGCTGATATTTCCCGCCCTTTTAGGGCGTTCCCTTTCTACTCCCGCCGCGGAAAGGTTCTCAAATGTCGCGTCGCGTTGAGAAGGGTTCGTGTTTCTGCGGGACGATTGTCGCTGAAGCGGAGGGGGAACCGTTCTGGATCAACTACGACCACGATGACGATTGCAGGAAAGCACTTGGCAGTCCCTTGACGATCTGGATCGGCTATCACTGCAAGCAGGTGAACTTTATCTCCGGAATACCCACATCCTTTTCCAAGACATCCGGGGTTCAGCGCACCTTCTGCGCCAAATGTGGCTCATCGATCGCGTACATGGATGACGGTCTCAAGGACGAAATCTGGTTGACCATCGGCTTTATGGATCACCCGGAGCGTTATGAACCTATGGCGCACGGCTTTTGGCCTATGAAGCTTCCCTGGATTAAGTTTGGGGACCACTTGCCGCGCGCCGAGAGCTACACGCGGCGACGAGATCGTGCAATCGGCTATCCATCGGGCAGAAAGAACGATTGATGCTCGACTTATCGGAAGCTCAGGGTACTATTCAGACAAACTGCGCCACGGACGGATTCCAATCCGTGGCATTGTGAAGTGCCGTCGTCGCTGTTGCCTCAGTCATCGCGCTCCCGGTTTCAGGGCCGCGGCCAGTACGTCGGTCAAACCGCGTCCAGCGCTGCCATCCTCGTCGAGGCGCGGATTATAAATGGTCACTTCGATACCGACCGCCTTGCCAGTCGCCATAGCCGTTCGCACCACAGTCCCCAGTTCGCCCCAGGACAACCCGCCGGGCACACGGAAATCAACCGCTGGCATGATTGCGTCATCAAGGCAGTCGGCATCCACATGGATGAAAAAGCCTTCGAGCTCTGTGCGGCTCAGATGTTCGAGCGCTTCGCGCATCGCGGCCTCCACGCCCAGCTCGCGCACCGCGGGTAGATCAAGGACTTTGAGTTCCTTTGGCAGAGGTTGGCTCCCATAGTCTTCCTGATCCTTGTGATCCCGGTACGCGAAGGCGACGACGTCCTCCGAACGCACCAGCGGCCCGCGGCCCTCGATGTTGGTCAGGAGCGTCGGCCCATGTCCGGTCGCGAGGGCAAGATCCATCGACGCCCCCTCGCCGTTGGGTTCGGCCTCGGGCTGGAAAAAGTCGGCATTACCGTCGACAAAGAGCAGGCCGTAACGGCCGCGGCGCTTGAGCGCGAGCATCGAGCCCAGCAGGATCGTGCAATCGCCGCCGAGGACGACTGGAAACTCGCCCGCATCGAGCAGCGGCTCCATCGCGTCAGCAAGCATGGGCGACCAGCTTGCGATAGCTTCGGCATTCAGAATTCCGGTCTCGGGATCAGGCGTCGGTTGTCTGGGCGGCACGGCCAGGCGACCGGCGTGTCGTGCACGGATCCGATCCGCGAAACCGAACTGCAGGAGGCGTTGGGGCAGTCGCTCCACCCCTTCGGTCGCCAGCCCCAGTGTGGAAGGTGCTTCCAGGAGAGCATATGAAAAGGTCGACATCTTTGACTCCGGTGGTTGCGTGAGGCCCCACAATTTTTGGAACGATCTACGTCGCGCGGAGTTCCTTGCATGATGCAAACAAATAATCGAACCGCCAATCTTCTGGGAGCACTCGCGCTGGCGATGACCGACGAGTTCTATTCCGCCATACGAAAGCAAGCGAGGGGCGGACCATCGGAAGCGGCGGCGCTCGTAGAGATCGCGACCTGGCCGGATGAAACCATCGATTCGCTGGCACGCACCCTGCGTCTGTCGGCGGCGGGGACGACACGCCTGGTCGATCGTCTCGTGCAGGAAGGGCTGGTCAGGCGTGACATCAGCGACGCTGACCGGCGCGCGCGAACGCTGAGCGCAACTGAAGCCGGACACACCCGCGCAGCCACCATCCTCGCGGCCCGGAGCGAGGTGCTCGATCGTGCTCTGTCGCCGCTCGAATCTCAGGATCTGAATGCGTTGGAGCAACTGCTCGAGCACATGCTGGCCGCCCTGACATCGGATCGAGAAACTTGCGACCATACGTGCCGACTGTGCGATCTCCGAAGCTGTCCGCTGGATATCTGCCCGGTCGAGCAGGCGGCGCGCGAGAAGGGCCGGTGAGGTGGTGTTGCAAATGCCAACCTCCCTCACGACCATGACCCGCGGGCCGCTTTGGCCCATGATCTTGAGTGTCCTTTCCGCTGCGGGGTGGGGCTTCGGCATTGTAACCGCGCGTGCGGCGCTCGAAGCGGGTCTGGATGTCTTCAGCCTGGCGCTGGTTCAACTGGCCGGCTCCGTCGCGCTGCTTGGTGGCGTGAGTGTACTCGCGGGTCGATGGCCGAGCGGAGCCTTGGTGAGGCGGAGCGTGCCGTCCGGCGCCATTGAATACGCCTTCACCTATACCGTGTTTGCCTTCGGCGTGGCGCGAACCACCGCTGGCAATGCATCGATCATCGCCTCCGCCGAGCCTGCGTTGATTGCGCTGCTCGCCGCCTTGCTGCTTCGCGAACGCATCAAAAAGCATTTCCTCATCGTGCTCGCCATTATCGTGGCCGGTCTCCTGCTAGTTACTGGGCCGGACCTGGCCAGCGCTGGCCGCCCGAGCGATGGCGACCTGCTCGTACTGGTATCGGCTGCAACGGGCGCGCTCTACGCGGTGCTGAACCGCCGCTTGGTTGCCGGCGCCGATCCGCTACCGCTCGCACTCGCCCAGCAAACGGTTGGTCTGGTCGTCCTCGGCGGTGGGGTCACGGTTCTTGTGGTGGCTAACGTTGTGTCGCTTCCACCACTGGTCGCCGCGCCGCGCGAGGCGATCTGGCTCGCAATTCTCTCGGGACTGCTCGCGCATAGCGCTGCAGTGTGGCTCCACCTTCATGCCCTTCGCGGCATGACGGCCGCCCGCTTTGGCGTCGTGCTCTCGCTGGTTCCCGTCTTCGCCCTTACGGGGGCCTACGCTGTGCTCGGAGAGGCGATAACCCTCGTGCAGCTTACCGGAGCGGCCTTAATCGGTCTCGCCATCATCCTTTCGCGCCGCCGTAAGGCACGGGAACAAATCTAGGCCGCGCGATAACGACTGAGTGGAATCGGTCGGTACGACCGCTGTTTTATAAGGAGGAAACTATGAATATTATTCTTGGAGGCACAGGCCGGGTTGGTTCGGCAACGGCGCAAGCCCTTCTCAAGCGCGGTGAGCCTGTCACCATCGTCACGCGTGACGCGACCCGTGCCTCAGCGCTCAAGCGAGATGGTGCGCGGATCGTCGAGGCGAACATCCGCGATGCGAGCGCACTGCGCGACGTTTTCCGTAGTGGCCGCCGCGCCTTTCTCCTCAACCCGCCGGCAGCTCCGTCGACGGACACCGACATTGAGGAGCGTGCCAATGTTGCCGGCATCTTGGAGGCGTTGAATGATTCCGGGCTCGAGAAGGTCGTCGCGGCTTCGACCTATGGCGCAATACCGGGGGAACGCTGCGGTGATCTGACGGTCCTCCACGAATTCGAAGAACGGCTTCGGGCCCAACCGATACCCGCGGCGATCAACCGCGGGGCATACTACATGAGCAATTGGGACAGCATGCTCGACGGCGTCCGTGCACAGGGCGTCTTGACAAGTTTCCTTCCCGCTGACCTTGCGATTCCCATGGTCGCGCCCGCCGATCTTGGCGAAGCGGCCGCTCAGCGCCTTATCAGCGCGGTAGGCGACCTCGAACTCCGGCACGTCGAAGGTCCAGAGCGCTACTCCGCGCAGGACGTCGCCGACGCGTTTGCGCAGGCGGTCAACCGCAAAGTTAACGTGGACATCATTCCGCTGGCCAATTGGAAAGAATCCTTCATCCGACTCGGGTTTTCCGAGCTGGCTGCGAATTCATATGCTTGCATGACCCGCACGGTCGTGGACGAGCCCGCAAAACCGGAGAATCCTGTACGCGGCACCACAACACTACAGGCATATGTGGGGTCCCTGGTTGACGACCGAGATCGCTGATCATTCGTACGACGGCTGCTCAACATCCGCCGATCATCTTACTGCTCTTCCAGGACCTCAACCACAGAACGGGTTTCAAGACTCAAAGCCAGCTTCCGCAGCAGCATTGCAAGAGCTTCACGTTCCTCTCGATCCAGACCTTGAAGGTATGTCTGCTCGCTCCGCATGTCCGCGCGAAACGCGTCTTCAGCCAGGGTAATTCCTAGCTGGGTCAAGCCAACAACGACGCTCCGTCCATCCCGGTTCGACTTGGTTCGTTCTATCAACCCTGCCTTTTCCAGGCGGTGCAGGCGATGAGTGAGCCCGCCTGACGAAAGCATCAGGGTCGTATACATATCTGTTGGGGTAAGCTGATACGGCGCCCCTGACCTGCGTAAGGTTGCTATGACGTCGAATTCGCCCCGATCGAGCCCAAACGCCGCGAACGTCTTTTCGATCGAGGGGCCAACGAGGTTTGAGATCCGTTTGGCACGACCAAGGATCGCCATCGGTTCCGTGTCGAGATCCGGGAGTTGCCGCGCCCATTGAGCGCGAAGCCGATCCACATGATCCTCAATTCCTCCTCCGGTGTCGTCCAGCACCCTCATGGCCCAATCCGTCCTTTCGCTAATGTCACAATACAATACGGCAAACCGGTTCAAACGCCAATATGTCTTCGCGCAAAGATATTTCTCTTGACGAGAAGGCGCCGACTATATATCTTTGCGTCAAGATAGTTTGATTGGGAGACGAGAGATGATTTCCATTCGTCGGCATGAAGAAGGAGCCAGTGCAGGTCGCACCGTGCGTTTTGAGGGTCGCGACTATGGTAGCCAGGTATCGTTGTTTGTCGTGGATGCGGATCCAGGCCGGGGTCCGGCCTTACATGTTCATCCCTATGCGGAGACCTGGATCGTGCGCCGGGGTGATGCGGAATTCACCGTCGGTGAAGAGAAAACGCGAGGCTCCGCTGGCGATATTCTGGTTGCGCCGGCAAACATTCCTCACCGCTTCGAAAATGTCGGTCCCGACCGGTTGGAAGTGATTTGCGTTCACCCAAGCGAGACGTTCCAGCAAATCTTTGTCTAGCCATCACAATTCCAGGAGGAGACAACCAATGCCAAAGTCTATTTTTATCAATCTGCCGGTAAAGGACATCAAGGCCGCCACGGCGTTTTATGAAGGGATCGGCTGCGTGAAAAACGAGCAGTTCAGCGACGAAAACGCAAGTTCCATGGTCTGGTCCGATACGATCACGTTTCAGCTGCTTCAACACGAGTACTACAAGACGTTTACGACGAAGCCGATTGCCGATGCGCACGCCGCAAGTGGCATGCTGATCGCTCTTTCGCGAGACAGTCGGGAAGAAGTCGATCAGATGGTGGAAGCGGCCGGCAAGGGCGGCGGACAAAAGGATGTGCGTGAACCGCAGGATTTGGGCTTCATGTATCTGCGTAGCTTTTCTGATCCGGACGGGCACGTGTTCGAGCCTGCTTACATGGACACGAGCGCTGCAGTCTAAGCGGCTCAAAAAGCCCCAGAAATTCTCATGGTACCACCCAGAATTCCTCGTTTGGCCCAAGTGTGAACATGGGTCTATATCGCTGGGGTCAAACGTCTGCGGGCGATTCCATAACAAAAACAGAGCACGTGTGCCCTCCGGTGCACATGCGGAGGCGGTGCAGTTATGAAAAATTCTCGATCTGTCACCTCGACTCTCATAGCCGCGGCTTATGTCTGTTCAGCCTTCAGCTTCCTCCCCGCGCGCGCAGTTGGCCAGGACATCGAACGTGAGATTGCGCCCGTAATCGACAAGACCATCAGGGCGGTGATGAGCGACAACAGCGTACCTGGAATGGCCGTGGGTATCATCGTTGGGGAGCGCCAGCTTGTCTTCAACTATGGATTTGCCGACCGTGAGAATGCAGCCCCGGTAACCGATGATACGCTGTTCGAGATCGGTTCCGTGAGCAAGACATTCGCTGCGACACTGGGGGCTTACGCGGCGGCGGAAGGCAAGCTCGCACTATCTGACCCGGCAAGTCGCCATATGCCGGCGCTGGCCGGCAGCGCCTTTGATCGCGTCTCTCTGCTTGATCTCGCAACCTATACCGGGGGCGGCTTGCCTCTACAGTTTCCCGACGAGGTCATTGATGACACTGCGACCATCCGCTATTTCCGTGCTTGGCGGCCGGAATTTCGCTCAGGCACCCATCGTGTCTACTCCAACCCCAGCATTGGGCTGTTCGGGCAGCTTGCGGCTGAAAGTTTGGGCCAGCCTTATGTCGAGGCAATCCAGGATACGCTTCTGTCCGGGTTCGGTCTGGCAAAGACCTACATTCACGTTCCCGAAGCCGAAATGAAGAATTATGCCTTTGGCTACAACAAGGCCGGCAAACCGGTGCGAGTGAACCCTGGAGCGCTTGATGCCCAAGCCTATGGCGTCAAGACGACAGCGCGCGATATGCTCCGCTTTATCCAGGCCAATATCGACCCGTCGCGGCTCGAACTATCTCTGCAGAAGGCGATAGCCGCCACCAAGGTCGGCTACTATCGAACGGGGGATACATATCAATCCCTGGGATGGGAGCTCTATGCCTGGCCTGCGACCATTGACGTTCTGCTGCAGGGGAATTCGTCCGACATGGCGCTCAAGCCCCAGCTGACCACAAGGCTTGAGCCGCCGCAAAAACCGGCAGAGGAAGTATTCATGAACAAGACCGGGTCGACGGGGGGCTTTGGCGCCTATGCGGCCTTCATACCCGGCCGCGGGATCGGCATTGTTCTGCTTGGCAACAGGAATTTTCCAGTTCCCGAGCGTATCAAGGCGGCCTACACGATACTCTCCGCGCTGGAGAAGTGAGAACCGTCCCATTGTCAGAAAACGGCATTGTCGAGTGCGAGAGCCGAAGAGGAAACTCACATGACGACCCTGTTTCAACGTCTTCCTGTTGTTGTCATGCTGGCCGCAGCGATATGTTTGTCCTCTCTGGCACGGGCAGACGAGATCCAACTTACGCCGAAGCAGATGCGCGAAGACTTGGCGGTGCTCCGATCGAAATGGGCGCCTCTCGATAAGAGTCTCACGGTAGACCACCGCAGAGCGTTCGAAACCCACGTCGCGAAGATCGAAAGCGGGGTTGAAACGCTGACCCCCAAAGCGTTCGCGATGGAAGTCATGCGTGCTGTCGCGATCGCCGGAAATGGGCACACAAGTGCAAATATCGGCCCTTATTTAGGGCGGGATCTTCCCATACGTGCCTGGTGGTTTGCCGATGGGCTTTATGTTGTAAAAGCCCATCCCGATTTCGCGCGCTTGATCGGCGCTCGCATTGATCGGCTTGGCTCGCTTTCTGCGTCGCAGGCACAAGCGCGACTGGAACCCTATCTCGCCGGTACGGATCAAAGGACCCGCTTCCTGGGCCCAGGTTATCTTGTTACGCCGCGCATTCTGGAGCACATTGGTGCAGTTGATGGAACGGCCTCGATCCCCCTGACACTGCTTTTGAGAAACGGGACAACCGAAACCCTGCATCTGGCGACGAGTGAAGATGACCCTTGTGATGAGCGAAAGACCGGATTGAACAGGGGATATTCCGTGCTTATCCCTGACCCAAGCGACACTGCCGGGCGCTGGCCTCATGTGCTCGATGGAGCCCCGGACATATCGAAGGGCTATCTAAAGCGGAGCGACGTCGCGGCGGCTTTCCTGGACGACACGAAGACAATTCTCTATATTCGCAACGACACTGTCGACAACGTCGGAGACACTCTGCTCGTTGAGAAGTTCGGCAGCATCATCCAGAACATGATTCTGCCGTCCCGACCAAAGCATGTTCTCGTAGACCTTCGCCTCAACAACGGTGGCGACTTCTTCAACAGCATTCTTTTTACACAAGCGCTCCCACGCCTTCTGCCGCGCGATGGTAGGATTTTTGTCCTTGTCAGCCGGGCAACCTTTTCCGCCGGCATCGTTACCGCCGCCATGCTAAAAGGAAACGGGCGAGAACGGGTGACGTTTATCGGGGAGCCGATGGGAGACGGTGGACAGTTCTGGGCGGAGGGTGGGAAAATTACCCTGCCACACTCAAAGGTCGTCGTACGATATAGCACGGAATTCGAGGATTATGAGACAGGCTGCACGGATTTCAGATTGTGCTATTGGGCGACGGTCGCCTTCGGTCCACGCGGTATATCGATCTCGCCGGATATTATGATTGACCTTACCTTCGCCGAATATGCGGAAGGCCGGGATCCAGTGCTCGAAAAGGCTGTGGAATTGGCAAAACAGGAATACTAACGATACCTATCGTCGAGCTCCGACGGTCGCGCGGGCGTAGGGGTAGGCTGGAGCATGTGATCAAGGCCGCTTTGCGGGTTTGTTCGCCGCAGTGGCGTCAGAGCAGGAAATTCAAGCATGTGGCCACAAGGCGTGCACACTTCCAGCCTTTCTTATGCTGCAGCGATCACGATTGAGGTGCCAGCGTCAAGGATTAGTGCCCTCCAACATTTTCATCATCAGCAGACGATCGCTGGGCGCGCCAATTTTGGTCCATCCGAGCTTTTCGTAGAATGCAACTGCATCCGGCGCCGGATAGACTCTAAGACAAGTGACCTCCTTCCCGACGGCTGCAATTTCGAGCATGGTCTTCATGGTTCGCCCCAATCCCTGCCGTTGGCGATCATGCACGACGGCAACCAGGCGCACCTGCCGACAGGATGCCCCCGCTCAAGAAGAAGGAACGGAATATTTCCCTTGCGGTATTCGTCAGAGCGCATCTCATCGTAGGCGTGCTTTTCTGCATGAGCATGCAGGTATCGTTCCTGTCGCCACCCTTCGGCCCGGCAGCCTTCTATCAGAAGTCTGTTGCCCCTCCTGGTATCACGCTGGGCATTATTCTCCGGGCGCTCGTGCCATTCATCATGCTCCAGATCCTCCCCGTTGCCTTGTTGGTCGCCTTCCCTGGGATCACTGGACGCAAACTTCCAAAGGCACCCAACGCCCGCGTGGTGCTCACGGGCGGGCAAACGTGGCATGAGAATGTTGCCGGGGACGTTGGCCCTTGCGATCCGGACCGAGGAAGTAGCAGACCGCCGGTAGCGTCGTGTCACCATGGGCGGGCGCCGCAAAATCGGTCCACAATCGGCCGGCCCTTGTCTTGCCCCTTTCGGGTTCCCGCACAGTTACAGGTGTGTCATCACCGTGAGGACGGTGGTCCGCTCGCTAGAACGTGGTGTGAACGATATCGATCTAAACTCTTGGCCGACGGTTCGATCCCGTTCAATTGATCCACGATCACCCGGAATGGGACACACAGGTCGCTTGTGTGCTCCAAGAATCTGGCTATCTGGATCTCTGGCGTACGAGCTTGAGACACACGCTTGGCGATACGACCTTGCTCTGATTGAGACGATGACAGGCCCCGATGTTCAGCAAGATCTGCGCGCCTATTTTACGGCGACCGTACGAGAAGCTTTCAGCGGTTGCGCTCGTTTTGCGATAAAACCTCGCGCACTATACCCAAAGGCAACGTGATTCCTACACGTCGAAATTCGTCGGCAAGACAATCATGTCCCGGATCGTGACGTTTCGCGGGCGGGTCAGCATGAAGATGATGGCTTCGGAGACCTCCGAGGGCTCGATCAGGCTGCCATTGGCTTTTGCCTTCTCAAGGTTTTCCGCGGGCCAATCTGCGAGCAGGGCTGAAACGACCGGGCCGGGGGATACCTGGCTGACCCTGATGCCGTGGCTCTTGAGTTGCCGGCGCATGATCTGGACGAAACTGGTGATCGCCCATTTGGAGCTGGAATAGACCGGTTCCCACTGGATCGGCGCATGGCCGGCCACAGAGCAAGTAACCAGGATGTCCCCGGTCCCGCGCTCGATCATGTGCGGAGCGACGTCGCGGACGTTTTTCATGACGGCGTTTATGTTGAGGTTGAGCATCCGATCCATTGTCGCGGTATCGGTATCGATCAGGTCCCCGCCAATGTAGGACCCGGCATTGCAGTGCAGGATGTCGAGGTGATCCACCTTCGCCAGGATTTCCGGGACCATGGCCGCGCAGCTTGCAGTGTCCAGAAGGTCGGTAACCTGTGTCACGACGGCATCGCCGAACTCGGCGGCGTAGGTTTCGAGCGCCTGCTTGTTGTAATCGACCATCACGACCCTGGCGCCGGCGTCGATGAGGGCACGGGTCGTGGCCAGCCCGATACCGGACGCAGCCCCGGTCACCGCAGCGATCTTTCCTTCAAGTGGTTTTGTCATCGTCTTGTCTCGCTCTTTGTTTCAGACTGCAAGGAAGCCGCCGTCGACGGGCAGGACTGCGCCACTGACCATGGCTGCGTCCTCTGAAATCAGCAGGGCGATCGCGCGTGCGACGTCGTCGACCTCTGCAAAACGCGCCATCGGATGGCGAACGATCATCGGGTCTCGCTTGGAAGGTTCGGACCACGCCGTTGCGGCAAGTTCCGTCATGGTAACCGTCGGCGCCACTGCGTTGACGCGAATTCCGTGGACGCCGAGTTCCTTGGCCATGACACGTGTCGCGCCTTCCAGTCCTGCCTTCGAGGCGGCGTAAGCCACGTGATCCACAAAACCACGATGTCCGGCGATCGAGGTGACATTCACGATCGTACCGCCGCCCCCATTGGAAATGCGAGCACGGGCGAATTCCTGCGCGCAAATCAACGCGGCCCGCAGATTGATCCCAAGGACCTGCTCATAGCCTTCCTCCGTCATATCGAGGACGCTTTCGAGCACATTTGTTCCCGCGCAATTGATCAGGGCGTCGGCCAATCCTGCCGTCTTCATGGCGGCGCGCGCTGCTGAATTGTCGGTGAGATCCACCGATATCACCGTCGCACCAAATTTTGCAGCTAGATCATCCAAATCTGCCTGCGAGCGCGACAACGCGACGATCCGTGCACCACGGCCGGTGAGCAGCTCGACGCAAGCGCGACCGATACCCTTGCCAGCACCGGTGATGATGATCGTTTTTCCTGTAAAGTCCAACACGATTGATCCTTCAGATACCCGTTGCTCAAAACGCGAGTCTTTGGTCGGTTTGCTTGTCGAACACGTGAGCCGCGGCAGGATCGACATTAAGCCGTATCGTGTCGCCCGGCTTCAGTGCGTGGCGCTCGCGAAAGGCGCAAAGGACCCGCTTACCCGCCAATTTGGCTGCTAGAAGAATTTCCGCCCCGGTCGGCTCGATCAGTTCGACAGTCGCTGGTACGCCGGCATCGCCATGCGCCATGGTCCACTGGTCAGGGCGGACCCCGTATATCACCTCCTGGCCATTCGTTGCCCGGATGCCCTGCAGGAGGGGAAGGGCAGAGCCGTCAGCAAGCCGCGCCGAGTTCACGGAGAGATCGATCGTGGCCGGCAGCATGTTCATCGCCGGCGATCCGATGAAACCGGCGACGAAGGTATTTGCCGGTCTGTCGTAAAGCTCCAACGGCGCTCCGATCTGCTCCACCTTGCCGTCACGAAGCACGACGATGCGGTCCGCCATTGTCATCGCTTCAATCTGATCATGAGTGACATACACGGACGTCGCGCCGAGGCGCTGGTGAAGAGCCTTGATCTCGGAGCGCATATCCACGCGCAACGCGGCGTCGAGGTTTGACAAGGGCTCGTCGAAGAAGAACGCCTTTGGGTTGCGAACCATCGCGCGCCCCATGGCGACACGCTGTCGCTGGCCTCCGGACAGCGCTTTCGGATATCGGTCGAGATAGGGCGTAAGCCGCAACATCTCGGCAGCCTTGTCGACCTTGATATTCCGATCGGCAAGAGTTTCCCCGCGCAACTTCAGTGCGAAAGCCATGTTCTCGCGGACGGTCATGTGCGGATAGAGCGCGTAGTTCTGGAACACCATCGCAACGTCACGGTCCTTGGCGGGGATGTGGTCGACGCGCTGTCCGCCAAGCGTGATCGTGCCGCCGGTGATCTCCTCAAGGCCGGCAAGCGATCGTAGCAGCGTGGATTTACCGCAACCGGAGGGTCCGACTAGGACGACGAACTCACCGTCGGCAATATCGAACGAGACGTTGCGCAGTGCGTGATAGGAGCCGTAATGCTTGTCAACCTGGTCGAGCTCGATCGTCGCCATATCTCAATCCTCAGTCAGTGTGGCGGCAAGGCCGCGGATCATTTGGGACGGGTGCGGAGGCAGCTTCACCATGAGGTGTATCCTGCATCCGCAACCACAATGCTGCCGGTCATCAGGCTCGCGGCATCTGACGCCAGGAACAGGACGACGGACGCAATTTCCTCGACGTCGCCCATGCGCTTCATCGGCGTCATGTCCATCCACTGCTTGTCCCAACCGGTCTTCTCGATCGCGGCCTTCGTCATGTCGGTCGCGATATAGGTCGGCGCGACCGCGTTGACGCGAACGCCCCGCTCGGCCCATTCGGCCGCAAGCGATTTCGTGAGCATGTGAACGGCACCCTTCGAGGCGTTATAGCTGGCTTGCGGCTGCGGCCGGTTAGCGATGATGCCGGACATGGAACCGATATTGACGATCGAGCCGTTGCCCGCCTTCAGCATCAGGTTTCCAAAGGCGCGGTTGCTCCAGAACACGCCGTTGAGGTTCACATTTGCGACCTTGAGCCAATCCGCATCGGACATTGCCTCCGCCGGGCTGTGGGCAGCGACGCCGGCATTGGCCACCAGAATGTCGACGCCACCGTGCTTGGAAGCGATCGCCGCCGCGACGCGGTCGGTTTCGCCGGAATCGGTCACGTCGAGACGCATGAATTCGGCCTTTCGGCCCATCGCGGCGAGTTTCGAGACGGCCGACTGGCCGAGTTCTTCATCGAGATCGGTCAGCACGACACGCGCACCGGCTTCAGACAAAGCATCCGCGCAGGCATAACCGATGTTGCGTCCTGCACCGGTGACGACCGCGACCCTTCCGCTCAGATCCAACTTCTGCAGATACATGCTACTTACCAAGCTCGATCTGGATCTTCACCGAAGACGGCTTCGGCCGCACGGCGTAGTCGAACGCCTCGATCGAATCCTCGAAGGCGTAGGTATCGGTGATCAGCGCGTCGACGTGGATCTGGTTCGATCCCAACAGCGCGACGATGCGCGGATAGACATGGGCGTAGCGGAAAACGTGTTCGATGCGCAGTTCCTTGGTCTGGGCGATGACAATATCGAGTGGGACCGGCTGCAGCGGCATACCGACAAAGACGATGGCGCCGCCGGGGCAGCCGTGATGCACCGTATCTGCGATCACTGCGGCCGCGCCGGAACATTCGAACACGACATCGACGCCCCAACCATCGGTTTCGCGGGCGATGACACTCTTCAGGTCCTGCGAGCGGACGTTGACGGTCATGATGGCGGGCTCGAGCTTACGCGCCACGGCGAGCTTCTCATCGACAACGTCGGTCACGATCACCTTGGCGCAGCCGGCCGACAGCGCCGCGATCGCGGTCACCATGCCGATCGGCCCTGCACCCATCACCAGCGCGACCGCGCCGGGCGTCAGTTTCGCCTTGGAGACGGCCTGAAAGCCGACGGCCAGCGGCTCGACCATGGCGCCGGCGGCGTAGGACACATTGTCCGGAAGCTTGAACGTGAAGGCCGCCGGATGGACCACGCTCGGCCTCAGCACGCCATGCACCGGAGGCGTCGCCCAGAAGCGCACCGCGGGATCGAGATTGTAGAGACCGAGCCGCGACGCGCGGCTTTGAGGGTCGGGAATGCCGGGCTCCATGCAAACGCGGTCACCCACCTTCAGATTCTGAACGGCGCTGCCGACCTCTTCGATAATGCCGGCGGCTTCATGGCCGAGGATCATGGGCTCGCGCACCACGAAGGGGCCGATGGCGCCATGCGTATAATAGTGAACATCCGAGCCGCAGATGCCGACGGTCTTGATGGCGATGCGCACGTCGGTGGGACCGAGCACCTCTTTCGGGTCAAGGTCGCGAATGCGCAGTTTGTCTTTTCGTTCGAGAACGAGCGATCTCATGTCGTTTAGCCCTTTCGGATGATGAATACGGCCAGCGCCAGGCAGAGCACCGTCGCCACCCACAGAGGCAACAGGCCCTCCAGAAAGCGCATCCAGAGAAGATGCACCAGGATCAGGATCACGACCGAGATGAAGCCTCTGTCGAAGCCGTTGGTCCGGATCGGCAGGAACCCGTCGCGTTCGGCTTTCCGAGGTTGAATGCCAGCCATCATCTTACCCTTTCAATGCACCGAAGGTCAGACCTGTCACGATGTGCTTCTGCACGAAACCGAGCACGACCAAGGCCGGAAGCGTAGTGAGAAACGCCATGGCTGCCATCTCGCCCCAGTTCGTTCCGGTGACCGAAACATATTCGGCGAGCGCGGTCGTCACGGTTCTGGCGCCGGCCGAAGACGTGAGCGTTGCTGCGAACAGGTACTCGTTCCACGCGAAAATCCAGGTCAGGATGAAGGTGACGGCCAATCCCGGCCGCGCCAGCGGCAGGATGACGTGGGACAGCACCTGACCGGTTGTGGCCCCATCGACCCTTGCTGCTTCGTCCAGCTCCAGCGGAATCCCGTCCAGCATGCCCTTCAGGAGCCAGATGGCGAACGGCAGGTTGAAGACGCAATAGAGCAGGATCAGGCCGATCTTCGTGTCGAACAGCATGAAATCGCCGAAGACGAACCACTTGGTGAACAACAGAAAGAGCGGCAGCAGAAACACGGCCGGCGGCGCCATGCGGTTGGTGATCAGCCAGAAAAACACGTTGTCGCCGCCGCTGATCTTGTAACGCGAGAGCCCGAATGCCGCGAGCAGGCCGAGCGCGCAGACCAGCGCCGCATTCGACGTCGCCACGACCATCGAATTCCAGAGATACTGCAGAAAGGTCGAGCTGTTCAGCACCGCCAGGAAATTGTCCCAGTAGAGATCGTCGATGAGGACCGACTTCGAATAAAGTTTCACGCGGGGTCGCATCGAAACAACCAGCATCCACCAGACCGGAAGCAGCGTCAGAATGGTCAGTCCGACCCACAGGACGAAAGAGGTTATACCGGAGCGTCTCATTGTGCGCCTCCCTTGCGGCCGGTCATGGCGACGAACAGCAGCCAGCTCAAAACGATGGTGACGTAAAGCGTGAGAAGGGACATGGCCGCGCCATAGCCGTAGTCCGTCTTCGGAAAGACGTTGATCCAGATATGAAGGCCGATGAACCGGGTCGCCTCGGCCGGACCGCCCTTGGTCAGCATCCAGATTTCATCAACCGAGCGCAGCGCGTCCATCAGCCGGATGAAGACGGTTGTCAGCAGGACCGGCTTCAACATCGGTACGATCACATACCAGAAAATCTGCAGCTTGTTGCCGCCATCGATCTGCGCTTGTTCAAGCGGTTCTTTCGGCAGGGCGGTCAGGCCCGCCATGAGCGACAGGGTGACGAATGGCGTCCAGTGCCACAGGTCCATAATGATCGCCGTAGAGAAGGCGTGAAAGGCATTGGTCGAGATGTTGTAGTCGATGCCGAACCACAGTTTCAGATAATAGGGCACGATGCCGAAGCCCGGAACGCACAGCAGTCGCCAGGTGGCGCCGACTGCGATGGGCGCGACAACGATCGGCAATGTGTGGATCGTGCGGAAGAACTGCCGGCCCCATAGGCGGTCCGCCATCAGTGCGCGGGCCAAGACGTAGCCTAACAACAGTTCGCTTATGACGACGAAGAAGGCAAAGACCAGCGTGCGCGCAAGCGAGTTCAGGAACGTCGCGTCGAAAACGAGGCTGCGATAATTCTGCAGGCCGGCCCAGCGCAGGGTGGGATCGACTGCGTTGGTGTTCCAGTCGAAGAACCCGACATAAAGAATATAGATGAAGGGAATAAACCCCACAACGAACAGGATTAGCGTGGCTGGTGCCAGAAACAGCCATCCGATGTTGGATTGTCTCATCCTTCGCTCCGTCAGATTGTGCGTAAGTCTTTCATGCCCGGTAATCAGCGTCGCGGACAGACCCGCGGAACGCAGTCAGAAAACGGGGCGGCCACCTTTTATCAAAGGCGACCGCCAACCGCCGGGAGGTACGGTTTGTTACTTGCGGTAGCCGAGCTTCACGAGCTCAGCTTCGGCTGCGGTAGCGGCCTGGTCCAGCGCCTCGTCCGGCTTGATTTCACCGACGATGGCTTTGTAGATGAACGGCGCGACGACCTGCAGCACTTGCGAGTGGAACGGGTACGGCGGAGCACCGGCAAACAGCTTTCCATCGTCACGCATCAGCGTGTAGTAACCGTTCACTTTTTTGTCCTGTTCAACAATCTTTGGATCGTCGTAGGTCGAGTTCATGACGATGCGGGAGCCGGCCAGCGCCCAGTCAGTCTGCACCGAAGCCTGCCCGATATATTGCAGGAAGAGCAGCGAGGCGTCCTTGTTCTTCGACGAATGCGGAATGCCGAAGGCGCCGCCGTCGTAGTAGCCGATATATCCCTTGCCGGCTTCTGCCGCCTCTAGGACACCCGCCTCAACCGGAGGCAATGCCACCCCCACCTTGCCAACAACGGTCGATTTGGATGCGTCGGTCGCGATCCAGGCAGCGTTTTCACCGTAGACGAGACCTTGGGCTGCGCGGCCGGCGGCAAATGTCCCGGCAACCTCGTCCCAGGTGGACGACGTCGATTCCGGCGGGGCATATTTCAGCAGGCCGACCCAGTAGTTGAGCGCCTTCTTCGCCGCAGCCGAGTTCATCTGGCCGCCATTCGCTTCAGTGGCCGCGAAGGTCGTGCCATCGATGCCCCAGTTGTACACGCCGAAGGTCGGCGCAATCGACTCGAAGAATTCATAGAACGCGGCGGGGTGGCTCGACGAGGCCTGGACGGTGGTTCCCCAGAGCTCCTTGTCCGCGCCGTATTCGGTGAAGAACTTGGCGATCTGGGTGTATTCTTCATGCGTCGTCGCGGGCTTCAGATCCGCACCGGTGGCATCCTTGTAGGCCTTCTGGATCGCCGGATCGTCGAAAAGATCCTTGCGATACAGGTAGGGCTTGATGAATGCTTCCATGGGCACGCCCATGACATCGCCCGACTTCGGATCCTTGAAATAGTTCAGGAACGTGGTGAAATTCTCAGGCTTGAAGTCGGGCGAAGCGATCTTCGCATTGTCGACGAGCGACTTGGTGATATCGACCAGGAAGTTCCGGGCCAGATACGTATAGACGATATCCTGCTCGATATAGACGAAGTCATAGATGCCGGTATTGGCTTCCATGTCCTTGATCGCCTTGTCGTACATCTGGTCCCACGAGGTCGCCTCGAACTCGACCTTGATGCCGGTCTCCTCGGTGAATTTCGGACCGAGCACCTGCTCGACATATTTCGACGCTGGGGTCGATTCCGAGATGCCCCGGATGGTCACGCCCTGATAGGGCTGGGCGGCAGTCTTCCACCAGGAATCCTGGGCAAGAGCGGCCGAGCTCCAAAGGCCAAGCGAAATGACGCCGACGCCCGCGGCTTTGACGAAACTGTTCATGTTTCTCCTCCATTTGGATCGCAAAAATCGGTCCGGTTGTGCGTTGTAAACTCTCCTCCAAAACGCCCAACGGACCTCAATAGTTGTAAAAAGAACGGGTGGACACAAGCGCGGGCGTTGCGCAATACTAATACTCTCATGCGCGAAATGCCGAATATATACATGAATTCTTGTGTGCATTGCACAATCGAATATCGATTGCCGTCGCAACGCGCATGCTCGGATACCTTGGGAGGATGGTCACAATGTCAGCTATTTCACCGACGGTCGCGCGATTTGAATATGTCCTGACCGGCGCGGACGAGTCGTTTCTCTGGCGCCGCGACGACTATCCATGGGAACGCAACGTCTGGAATTTCCATCCGGAGGTGGAGATCCACTATATTCCCAATGCTAGCGGCGTCCTGCTGGCAGGTGATCATGTCGGCGCGTTCACGCCCGGCCATATTTCCGTCATCGGCAGCAACCTGCCGCACGATTGGGTGACGCCGCTCGGACCGGATGAGCGCATCCCTGGACGCGACATCGTCATCCAGTTTCTGCCGGCCAAGATGGAGCAGGCCTCGGCCTTCCTGCCGGAACTGACGGGACTGCGCGACTTTCTTACCCGCGCGCAGCGGGGGCTCTCTTTCAAGGGCCGGGCTCGGGAACGGGCGGAGGCGCTGATACTCGATATGGAGTTCCAGACCGGCTCGATGCGCCTTTCTACTTTCCTGTCATTGCTTTCGCTGCTGCGGGACACTGACGAGTTCGACACTCTGTCTTCAGAAGCCTATGTGCCGGACCTGAGCTATGGTTCGCTCGAAGCTCTGCAGCAGGTCTTCGCATATCTCTTTGCCAATCTTTCCGAGGACATCCGGTTGCCGGACATGGCGCGCATGGTTGGCATGAGCGACAGCGCATTCTCGCGGTTCTTCAAGAAAAACAGCGGCCACAGCTTCACTGATCACGTCAACAAGCTTCGTATGTGGAAGGCGGGTCAGCTATTGACCGATACCGCTATGCCGATAACGGACATCTGCTTCGAGGTGGGTTATCGCAATCTGTCAAATTTCAATCGAGTGTTTCTTCGCCACCATAATTTGACACCGACAAGGTATCGGAAACTGTCCACCAACCGCAGAACCGTTCCGTTACCTCAGACCGCGACAGATCACCTTCCTATGCCGTAGCTTGGAGATTGTTCGATGATACTTCGCTAGGTGGGAAGATGTATTTTGCTCATGCAGCTTCATCGTAGTTTGTTTCATCCGCAATGATCTCGCAGTTCAAGGCGGCCTACCCGCATCGCGTTCTCAGCCGATCAGTGCACTGACGATAGGCCTACTTGGGACGGCAAAAAAATCTTGCCGCCGATCTTGAATCGGAAAATGGTCAAAACTAAATCGTTTCCCGCCAGCCGCTGAGACAGGGCTGGCGTCGCCGGGAGCGCTGCTTTTGGCACTCCCGTACCCATGTTGCTTCAAGGAGGATATGGCTATGGCAACATCTTACGACTACGCACCTCTCTACCGCTCGAGCGTTGGGTTCGACCGGATCTTCAATCTCCTGGAAAACGCACAGCGCGCCCGTTCAACAAATGACTGGCCGCCCTATGATATCGTCAAAACAGGCGACGACTCATACCGCATCTCAATCGCGGTGGCGGGCTTTGCCCAGGACGATCTCGACATCAGTTTTCAATCCAATCTGCTAACCGTCACCGGCAAGAAGCAGGAAGGTTCGGCAGATGGCTACCTGCATCGCGGCATTGCCGGTCGTCCGTTCGAACATCGTTTCGAGCTTGCCGATCATGTCAGGGTGAACGGGGCCGATCTGAGCAATGGTCTCCTGTCGATCGAGCTCGTCCGTGAGATCCCCGAGGCACTGAAGCCTCGAAAGATTACAATCCAGAGCTCGCCCGCTTTGACCTCACCCCGCCCGGCTCAGATCGAAGCACAGAAGGCTGCTTAAATTCCAGCCGTAAGCATTAAGCGAGGGCGCCACTGCAGTGGCGCCCATCAACATTCCGGGTTGGGAAGGAGAGAACGATGAAACCCGATATGTTCGAACAACCTGTCACCATTCTAGTCGGCCTGGGCTTCCCTGCCGAAGTTCGCAGCGTGATGGACGCTTACCGACACCTCGCCGAATGGCCGACATCATTCAGAGACACGGCGCACTCCGTAGCTATGAAAGCGTGCCAGGCCGCACTTCGCGGAGAAATCGAAGCAGAGACGGCGCGCGGCCTCTTCGCAGCATTCTCCGCCATGCATGATCTGCTGGCCCCCGACACGACTGCGACTGCTGCGGATCGTGAGCGACGCTACCGCGATCCCCACGTGCAATGAGGTGTTGTTATGGAAAACGCCATATTGCAGGAGGCGGTCGACCGGGCACTCACCATGGCCACGTGGTTTTAATGCAAGGCATGCAGCTCCAGCGGCCGATCGATGTCGTAAGGTCCCCATCTCTGTCGATCGATGACAAGCGAGCCATACTTGCCGCGTGGGCATCTGACTACTATGCGGTTGATTCAAAGCCGGCTCTTTGAACCGCACCGGGTTTGCCGGAGGCCATTTCGTTTAAGTTATGCGGCCACGGCCGGTGCATCCAGCATGGCGTAATATCGTTCTTCGGCTTCGGCTGGCGGTATGTTGCCGATGGGCTCCAGAAGGCGACGGTTGTTGAACCAGTCGACCCATTCCAGAGTGGCGAATTCCACCGCTTCGAAGTTCCTCCATGGTCCGCGCCGATGGATGACCTCGGCCTTGTAGAGACCGTTGATCGTTTCGGCGAGGGCATTATCATAACTGTCGCCGACACTCCGACAGACGGCTCAATGCCAGCTTCTGCCAGCCGCTCGGAATACCGGCTGGACACGTATTGGGCAGATTCAACCGGTCGCTGCAACACCTTCGATCATATCCGATTTAAGCAGGCCGTCGAGCGCTTCTGCTGGTGTGCGATAACCCAGCGTCTTGCGAGGCCTGCTATTAAGGGCATGCGCTACAGCGCTGAGCTCACCGGCTCCGTGCTGGCTCAGATCTGTTCCCTTCGGAAAGTACTGACGTAGCAAACCGTTGGTGTTTTCGTTGCTTCCACGCTGCCACGGACTTTGAGGGTCACAGAAGTAGATATCCAGGCCAGTGTCGATCCTAAGCTGTGCGTGCTGAGACATTTCTGTGCCCTGGTCCCAGGTCAGGGATCGGCGTAGATGCGCCGGAAGTTCCATGATGGTCTCAGCGATCGCATCACGAACCGCTTCAGCGCCGTGTCCAGCGAGTGCAGGACCGTTCTTGACGGATTTTTTGATTCCGTGACCTTCCATGCGTGGCAGGTGCAGGAGCATTGTGAATCGTGTCGTGCGTTCGACTAGAGTGCCGATCGCGGAGCTGCCGAGACCGAGTATGAGATCACCTTCCCAGTGACCGGGCACCGCTCTATCGCCAATCTCCGCGGGGCGGTCGCTGATCATCAGTGCATCACCAAGAAAGGACTTGCCACGGCTGCGAGCGCGTTCGCGAGGCAACCTCAGCGCTCGACCGGAACGCAAGCAGGCCGATAGTTCACGCTTCAGAGCGCCTCGGCCTTGAATGTAAAGCGCCTGATAGATGGCTTCGTGGCTGATGCGCATGGTCGCGTCCTCGGGGAAGTCCAGTCTCAGACGCCGCGCAATCTGTTCCGGGCTCCAGGCTTTGGACCAGCGTCGGCTTTGCCGATGAACGGCCCGGCGTCCTTTCCATACCACGATCGGGCCATCGAAGGCGATGCCGTCGGGTGTGGCAATGAGGCCAGCGAGTCGGTCCTGGACGTAGTCGCGAAGGGCAACATTAGCTGCAAGTTTTGCCACCTTCGGCCGTCGAGCCGCTCGATCAGCATGCCACTGTGCAGTAATCGCACGATAGTCGAAGTCGCCGCCGCGTGTCGCTGAATTGCGCCTGATCTCGCGCGAGATTGTGCTCGGTGATCGTCCCAATTTACGTGCGATAGCACGGATTCCAGTACCGCGGGCGCATTCCAAAGCAATTTCCTCTCGCTCTCTGAACGTCAGGCTGCGATTCCTGAGTGTTATTGCCGAGGGCGAAAGATGTGTGGGAGGCATACCGCCTGAACTCCGAAACCACCGGTTCCCAACGGGGGCAGAGACGCCGGCTTCCACAGCGGCATCCTCGCTGGACAAGCCTGCCGCTATTTCTCGCCAGAACCGGCACAGGTTCTCACGCTGCCACACCGGTGGTCGCCCTGGCGAGGATAATTTCTGCCGCGTTGACCGCTCTGATTTCCGTCTTCCCGTCACAATAAACACCTCCATGTTTGGGGTGTTGCAGCGACCGGTTGAATCTGCCTTGAACGCCCCTGTCCGAATGGTGCACGAGCCCGCCGCCATGAACGGGACGCCGATCATGAAGTGCCTGTTCAAGGGCATCAAGGACAAAGCTCGCATGTGCCGTCCGGCTCGCCCGCCAACCAACGATGCGTCGGGCAAAGACGTCGATCACGAACGCCGCATAGACGAAGCCCTGCCAGGTCGCGACATAGGTGAAGTCCGAGACCCACAGCCTGTTTGGTGCTAGGGCTTTGAACTGGCGGCTTACCCGGTCAAGCGGGCTCGGGGCTGCCTTGTCCGAGAATGTCGTGCGGACCGGTTCGAATGATCTCCTGCACGCTCATCGACCTCATAAGCCGAGCGACCGTGCAGCGGGCGATGGCGTAGCCTTCTCGCTGCAACTGCCGCCAGACTTTACGCACCCCGTAGACCTGGAAGTTCTCATTGAACACCCGGCGTATCTCGATCTTCAGGCCGATATCGCTGCGGGCGCGAACCGACAGGCGGTCCCTATCCAAGCGCTTGGCGACGTTCTCGTAGTAGGTTGATGGGGCAATCGGCAAAAGCCTGCAGATCGGCTCGACCCCGAACACGCTACGGTGTTCGTCGATGAACGAGATCACCGTTTGAAGGGGCGATCGAGCTCCGCCATCGCGAAATAAGCAGACGCCTTGCGCAAAATCTCGTTGGCCTGACGAAGCTCGCAGTTCTCCCGCTCCAGAGCCTTCATCTTCTCGGCCGCGTCAGTCGGCAAGCCTGCTCGTTTGCCGCTGTCGACCTCGGTCTTCTTCACCCATTCATGCAGCGTGGCTGGCGAGCAACCAATCTTGCCCGCAATAGATGAAACGGCCGCCCACCGCGACGGGTGCTCTGCCTCGTGATCCAGCACCATACGGATGGCGCGTTGGCGGACTTCAGGTGAAAACTTGTTCGTTGTCTTGCTCATATCGGCTCCACTCTCTCAGAAGTTGGAGCCTCCGGCAAACCCGGTGCGGTTCAGATCCGTCGTTGGTTCGATTCCTTTCAAGGCGGGCCCAGCGCGACAGGAAGACGGGCGCATTCCAGCGCCCTGCGATGAAAGGAATAAGCCGGGTTCCCGACCCACGTTGTCCTCTTTGAAAAAGTCGGCATTTGTGTCCTTGCACCCTGCTCGTTCTGTGGCTGGGGCCGGTTCTCCTCCTCTACCTCGGTCTTGGACCACATGATGTGTTCACCGAAATCGGCGTGTTCTTCAGCAAGATGGCGGTTGTGACCTTCGGTGGCGCCTATGCGGTGCTGTCCTATGTGGCGCAGGAGGCGGTGCAGAATTTCGGCTGGCTGCGGCCGGGCGAATGCTCGACGGGCTCGGCATGGCCGAGACCACGCCCGGGCCGTTGATCATGGTGCTCCAGTTCGTCGGCTTCATGGCGGCCTTCCGCGCGCCGGGCGGGGTCGATCCGCTGCTGGCGGCGACGCTCGCCGCCATGCTTGCGACCTGGGTGACGTTCGTGCCCTGTTTCCTCCGGATCTTCCTCGGCGCGCCCTTTATCGAGCGGCTCAGGGGAAATGCCGCGATCTCCGGCGGCATGGCGGCGATCACCGCCGCCGTCGTTGGCGTTATCGTCAACCTCGCCGTTTGGTTCGGGCTGCATGTGCTGTTCCGGGAGGTCGGCTCCCATCAGTTCGGCCCGGTTTCCCTCGACCTCCCGGTGCCGGTGTCGGTGGACTGGCCGTCCGTCGTGCTCACGCTCGCAGCGTTTATCGCCATCTTCCGCCTCAAAATGGGGGCGATGCCGGTCCTTCTGGGCTGTGCCGGCCTCGGCATGGTCTGGACATTGCTTGGCATGTGGTGCGGCGGCATGATGCACGGGCGCCAGCCGTCTTGCACTCGCTGTGCGCTATCGGTCGGAGGCGAGATAGACGCCGGATTGCGGCGGGGGTACCTGGACGCCCAGCGCCAGGAGATAGCCGATGATGGCGAGCATGCAAAAGGCGATGACGCCCACGGGAAAGCCGATACCGAATCCGGGGTCCTGCTGCTGTTCAAAGCGATGTTTTCGCATGTCTTTTCTCCATCGCGGAGGGGACCGGCGGTACGCGGCCCGATTGAGGGATGAGGCGGCGATTAAAGCGCCGCCCCACTTTGAAGGCATTACGCCGCAATCACGTAGACGACCTTCAGGCTTGCCGGCTCGATGATCAGGATCGTGCCGTTCGCCAGAAGGATGTACTTGTAGGCGCGATAGGCCGGCACGATCTCGATGATGCGCGGCGGTAGCGGAAGCAGCTCGACGGTGCGCGGCACGACGGTGCCGACAGTCACGTCGATGTCGATATCGACCGGCCTGGCATCGCTTTCCTTGATGACGTTGTGGATTTCGGTGCGCTGTTCTGTGGTGATGTCGATGCTGGCAGTGGTCTCGTTGGACGGAGCGGACTGCGCGGATTCATCCGTCTCCTCGGAGCTCGACGCGCCGGCTGATGTTTGCGACTTCGTCTCGCTTTCGTTGGTCGACCGGGCATTGTCCGTCGTTGTACCATCGCTCGTGGCGTCGCCGCCTTCGGCCGTCGTCTGGCGATCGATCTTGTTGGTGGCGGTGCCGTCCGTCGCCTGGGCGGCGTCCTGATCGGCCTTGCCGTCGGCAGGCTTTTCGCTAGTCTGCGTCTCGGTCTCGCCGTTTGCCGAACCGCTACCCTGGGCCGAATTTTGCTCGGCTGCGACGCCGTCCGGGGTCTGGACCTGCGAATTGGTGTCGGCGCTACCTTCGGCGGAGCCGGCATTCGTATCGGTGCTGCCTTCGGTCTGTGTCGAACCCTGGCCCTGCCCTTCTGGTACGAGCAACGGATTGGCCGGGTCCGCCTGCTGCGCAAAGGCCGGGCCGGCGAGAGCTGTCGTGCCGCTCAGCAGGAGGATGGCGAGATTTTTTCGCATGGACATCTTCATGATCGTTCTCCTTGGTTGATGGTTGGACCAGCATGGACGAGGGCGTTTCGCTCATCCATGCAAGGCCGATCCCACAACGGGAGGCTGCGAGCGCTGTTCCTGTCCCCGGTCTTCAGTCGCTGGGGTGCCGACCAATGCCGCGATGATGCTGGACCAAAGTCCGGCGGATGGAACCCATGCGATGTCGGAGGGAGTGATGACGAACGTCGATCATGACCTGCTTATCGCAACGCTCGACCGGCTGAAGCTGACGGGATCCGCGACTGGCTCGATACGCTGCTCGACGAGGCGGCCCGCTCGAAGATGAGCCTGCGTGAGGCCTTGGGCTTCCTGGTGTCGCGCGAGATCGCCCGGCGTGACGAGCGCCCTATCTCCAGGTCGAGCAAGATCGCCTACTTCCCCTTGTGCGCGAGCTCGACGGCATCGACTTCGATGCCCAGCCATCGCTGGATCAGGAGCGGTTCCGGGAGCTTGCGACCTGCCGATGGATTGCGCATGGTGATACGCTCCTGCTCCTTCGTCCGCCCGGAATGGGCAAGACGCGTCTTGCCGTCACCCTCGGCCGCGAGGCGAACGGTCAGAGTTGCAATGTGCAGTTCATCACCGCGGCGACGTTGGTGGCGACGCTGGCCAAGGCCCGTAGCGACGGCTTGCTCGACAAGCAGTTGACGCTTCTGTCGCGGCCGAAACCGCTGATCATCGACGAGCGGGGCTATCTGCGCTTCGAGGCCAATGCCGCCCACCTGTTCTTTCAGTTGGTGTCCCGGCGCTACGAGAAGGGTTCGATCCAGATCACCTCAAATCGATCTGTCGGCGAATGGGGAGCTTCGGAGACCCAGTCGTGTGGCGTTTCTCGGAAATCAGCGTACTTCGACCTCCGACCAGTGTTATTGCGATTCCACGATTTTCGTCGGCTTTTTCCGTCGACGCCATCGCCCCTCGGTTCCACACGTAGCGTGCCAGCCTGCACCATGACAGGTGAGGCGACCGCGATTGCGGCGACTTTGGCGGCGAAGCGCTACGTCCCGAACTCCGCGATTGCCGCGTCGGAGGTGCAGGCTCGCCTGAAGAAACTTGGCGACCTGGCTCGGGACCCCGGGCGAAGGCGTTCCCGATGTCCTTAGGCAGGCGAGTCGACGGACGGGGCATGGTCGGTGCCTAGCCGGTCGAGAAGGGCGAGCTGGTCTCGGGTGGAGAAGCAGCACCAGCGCATCCAGGCTCTCGGTCCACCGCTCCGTCGCGCCCTTTCGGCAGGATCGCCGAGTTAAAGGTGATGCTGTCCTCCCCGCAGCCATCCGCGGCCCGCTCGCGCAGCTTGACGCGGCTCACCGCGACCGGACCAATCTCCGTCTGGATCGTCTCTCGGAACCATGTCCTTGGCGCACCATGCGGGCACGCCCGTCGAAGAGGCGCTTCTCGGCCACGACCGCGAGGAATGTCTCGGTCTCCTCCGCGTCGACAGCCTGCGCCAAGAGCCGGCGGGCGCCTTCGCGCAAACCAGATGTCAGGGGATCGTCGCATGCATCAAAATGGGGAAAAGGAATCAACGGTGGTATCTCTTTTCATGGCGTATCACTCCTTCGAGAGGTTGTGGCTATGACACCCCCCTCGATACGTCGCCATCGTCAAACCGTCATCACCCAGTTTCCGCCATAGCCTGAGCCTCGCTACACCGGACTGTTCGTCGGCGAAACCAGTTTCCGCACTTCACCCGGATCCGGCGTGCGAACGATGCGATACCGTCCCTCGATAAGATTGTATCCGCCGAATAAGAACAGGCCCAGCGCGGCCAGAGCATACAGAATCCCTCCAAATGGCAGTTGTCTCAACCAATTCAGCGCATCAGCGATGCTGCCTGCTTGTTGAGGATCGATCGTGAACGCCGCATAACAGAAGAATACGCCGGCGACCGCAAAAAGGACGCCGCGAGCGCAAAGCCCGTACACGCAGATGATTTTGATCGACGTGTTTTTCGTCGCCTGCGGTTCAAGGTATCGCTTATATTTTCCCATTACGCCTTTTGCGATCGTGACCAAGCCTCCGATCAGGAAACCGAGACCGATCAAGGCCGCAAGGTACCGACCGAACGGTTGCGACATTGCCCACCCAGCGAGATCCTTTTCACCGTCGGAGCTTCTTGCAGCCGCAAAACCAAAGGCGTGGTCGAAGCTGTAATATGCGAGTCCAATGTAAACGACCGCACTGCCAAATAACATGGCCCTGACCGCATAGCCTCTGAGGTCCTGCTTGTGATTATCAGCGTTCGCAATCGCCTGAGTTAGTCGCCAGGCGACGAACCCAACGAGGCCTAGGCCAATAAGGCCAAGCCATAATTGGCCGAATGGTTGAGCAAGAAGGGAATCGAGCGCGGATTTCGTCGTTGTCGTCCCGGTGAAGAGGGCCAGTCCTCCCAGAAGGAGGAACACAATTCCTCGAGCGACATAACCACTGCGCGCCAGTATTTGAAAGCCAGTTCGTAGATGCATGAGTCGCTCCCGCTGCTTGCTCTGGAACGCGAATGGAGGCGTCTGGTTCTCTCAAAATCTTCAGATCTAGTTGTGAATGTGCAAAATCGCGAATGCAGCGCCAAAGCCATCGCCTTCCTTGTCGCGTCTCGGAACGCGCTTCTGCATTGACTACATTGCTTCTCTCGCTCCAGACGGATCGCTTGCGCCGGCGCTTTCTGCTCTCGCCATAAGAATTGTCTCGATCTTGCCGGTTTGAACGTCATTGACGATCTTGAATGTACCGGACTGGTGGAGTTCGGCGAGCCCCTCCGAGATCGGAACGTTGCTTGCCGCTAAAACGGCCTTGATGTCCTCAATTGTCTGCTCGAGGGACGCAATCGTCGGTTCGTTGTTATCCAACCGGGTGAGTAGGTATCGGTAGCAAGTCTTGCCCACGTGTGTGAACTCCATGAGTATTACGGACAGATGTTCGAGCGCGAGGCCGAACATCACGGGTTTCCAACAGCGTTCGAGGCCAGATATGCCTTCGTTGACGGCGGCGGGATGTTCGCGCCCGAAACAGCGAGATAGACTGAGACATCAAGCGTGCAGCAGGTGATAATTGCCAAGGGAAGGCCGACGCTGAACCCTTGGTCGGGCGACTTGTCGAATGAGCTCCTTGTCATAGTCTATTTCCTTTCCTGATATGCGGAAGGGCAATGGCGCGCGCCCTCTCCGAGGCATCAGTCCACCAATCACGCGGCAATGACGTAAACTCCTTCGGCCGTTAAACCACCGTTCTCGATATTTTTGCCCGCGGCAGCGTCCGCGCCGGCCTCACTCTTCATTTTCAACGTATCCGCGCAGGCACTCGTGTCCGGTCGCTCCTGCGTGAGGGACGATGACATTGGCGCCATCCTGGGAGGTGCTGGCACCATTGATGGACTGTTCCTGCGCCATGGACGCTCCACCGAAGAATGCAGGGCCACTTGCGAGCACAGCGGCAATCGTCTTTTTTGAAACAATGTTCATGGTGTTTTCCCCTTCCAGTTCTCGCTCTACGCGCACAGGTGCTCACCGAGCCATCAACACAGGCGCCACGCCGGTGTTCCTCGCACAGGGCTTTTGCCAGGAGGGATTGGACCAAAGTCCATACGAGGACAGAGCAAATGGACCGTCCTTTTCCGCATAGGCCCTGACATCGACTGCGTTGATGAACGTAGAACGTTCTTGCGCGTTGCACCGGCGAGAGCGCAGGATAACCAACATGACGGTTTACAACTCGGCGAAAGCAGTCCTTACAATCGGCGTGGTCTTGGCGGTTGTGGCGGTGCCCGTTCACGTCGAATGGAAAAGCGGTACGCTAGCCCTTACGCTTGCCAGCGCAGATGCGAAGAACGGCAACGGGGGTGGACATGGCGGCGGCAGCGGCGGTAAAGGCGGATCTGACAGCCGAGGCGGTAAGGGATCTGACAGCAAAAGCAGCAAAGAACGAAATGGCGCGACTGGTAAGGCAAAGGGGCGGCCCGCATCAGTCGCCAAGAAGGAAGTCACACCCAATTCCGTTTCAGTTCGCTATCGCAACGGGTACCTGGAGCAGGTCGTCAAAGGCCGCTTCATCATGAAGGATTCGAAGGGCCGGACGATTGTGAACCGCAAGGCAACGGCACAAGACCGCATGCGTCTTCTTTTGAAAGCGATCGTTCCTTAACCCAGATGGGCCGGCGCCGTTTCGCCTGCATCTCGGAACGCCATCGCTGCCTCGGTCCGGTTGCTAACGTTCAATTTGGCGAATATGCGCGTCAAATGATGTTTGATCGTCTTCTCGTGAAGGTCGAGATCGCGCGCAATCCGCTTGTTACTGAGGCCTGCCGCCACGAGACGTAGCACATCATACTCACGCTCGGTCAAGTCACGGATGCCCGGTGTGGATGGGTGGTCTCCCACTTGCGATAGATCAGCTATCATCCGCGCAGACAGGGAAGGTGAGAGATACATCTCGCCACCTTGAACGGCTCGCAAGATTTCGGAGAGGGCACGCGATCCGACACCTTTAAGCACGTAGCCCTTGGCTCCCAGTCTCAAAGCCGTTGCGACGTCGGAATGAGATTCCGATACGGTCAACACGATGATTTTCTGTGCCGGCCGTCGCTCCAGGATCGAAGCCACCGCATTGAGACCACCGCCCGGCATCGAGATGTCTAACAGCATGAGATCCGGGTCCGCCTGTTGTGCGATCGCCTCCGCATCCGCACGACTGCCGCCTTCACCGACGATATCGTACCCTCCGATGTCCATCAGACAACTTGTGACGCCCTCCCGGAAGATGGGGTGGTCGTCAACGACCGCAACGCGGATCGGACTCATGTCGGTGTGCCTCCATGTTGTGCAGGGGTAATGTCATTGTCACGATGGTGCCTGCGGGGGCCGGCGCTACGTGGAAGGTCCCTCCCAGGCTCTCAACTCTGTCTCTCATTCCGGCCAGGCCTATCCCGCTACCACCTGAATTCAGCTGCGATAGACCAGGCCCTGCATCGCCGACCTGGACTTCGATTCCGTCATCGTATTGTGCTATGTTGACCCACTGGCCCAAACCGGCCGCGTGTTTATACCCGTTGTTGAGAGACTCCTGAATGAAGCGGTAAATGCAGATCTTCGCCGCGACTGGCAAAGCCTTGATCGTAGCCCGATTGCGCAATTCGACCGTCTTACCTGTACGCGCGCGGTAACTGTTCAGTAACTCCTCCAACATTTCAGCGAGACTGACCGACTCGACGTGCGGTAGCACCAATCCCGTACATATCGTGCGTATTTCGGACATTGCCTCATCCAGACTGGCCTTGATAATGCTGACCTCTTTCTCTCGACGTTCCTTGGACGTGCCTGGATCGGATAGAAGACCGCTATCAACTCTTAGGGCGGCAAAGGCAACCAACTGCGCGGGCCCGTCGTGGAGGTCAGCCCCGACAGTGCGAAGATAGCTCTCGTTGAGGGCCGTGGTGGCAGCGGCTGCGCGCTGGATGCGAGACTTGAGAGCATCATTTTGGCTTAAAAGATGTGTCAGTTCGGCAATGCGAGATTCAAGTTCCCGGCTCTGATGGCTTATAGTCTTGCTTCCCCGGAAAACGATGGCGGACAAGGTGAGAAAGAAGGCGAGCGTGACAGCGGCAACCGCGCTCCAACTCTGCCACCGGGCTACAGACAGGTCCACCTTCAAACCCTCTGCAAGCTCGTAGAATTCCGTAACCGCGACAACTTCACCGGACCATGGTTGTAGCAGCGGGCTATAAATCTCAAGGAGCGGAAGGCCCGACTCCCTTTCAGCCGCACTCTCGACGTCGTCGAGTTCATCGAACTCAGCAACCAGCTCTCCGCTGAACGCCTTCTGCAAATCCTCACTCGGCGTAAACTGTTTTCCGATTTGGGCTGGGTCGCTGGAGTAAAGTATCCGCCCGTCAGGAGACCAGAGACGAAACGCCTTGAGCCGCTGGCCCAACGGCCCCTGCGCCAAGGTCTCATCGAGCGCTCGGCTGCTGGTTTCATCGAGGATTTCGCTGCTTGCCATATCAGGGAGCACGGGAGCGATAATGCTGTCGACGTAAAGCGCAGTCGAGGCGGCGGCGTTGCGGGTAACGGCGTTTTCTATCAAGTGTGTAACGAAGAGTCCGACAACCGCCATCGCGCCGAAGGAGAAAGCGCTGCCGACGATGAAGAACTGACGGGCAAGGGACTGGCGCCCCCAAACGGAATTGCGTTGAGGCTGTTTTGTCAACTCTATACACGCGGGATTTGATGCGTTCACGCGCGTTCGCACCCTCGGTTTCCTCCGCTCGGGAAGAGGTATTCCTAAGCTCCCCCCGAACGAATTAAGCGAGCATTGGTTCCGTCGAGATGACCGCCCGCCCTTTCACCACAAGTGGCAGGCGGAATGCGTCAGTTCAGCACCTGCACCACCGTGTACGTGCTGGGATCGACGATGACCCTCTGCTTGTTGACCACTGCATAGGCATAAGTCGGGTCTTCGGGAATCGGCGTCAGCACCACAGTCTTCGGGAGGGGCTTGCCGACTTCCACCACTTCCTCAACGACAATCGTGTCGGACGGTATCGGCTGTTGTTCGACGTAGGTGACGACCTTCCGCGGCGGCGGATCGAGCGCCGTCCCTGCAATTGCGCCAACGACACCGCCTACGGCGGCACCGACTGGTCCGCCGACGACTGCGCCGGTTACGGCGCCGCCTGCTGCGCCCGTTACGGCACCATCATTGTCGTCATCGGCCATCACCGGCGATGTGAGAAGAGCGGCTGCGATGGTAGCCGAGGCAAGAAGATTGAGTTTCATAGTTCCACTCCTTTGGGTTGGACGGCAAAGGAAGCGGTCTGGCTGACGAAGGTTCCGACGTTAGGACCAATGCCTGCACGAATACGGACAAAGGTCTGACTGATGCTCGTAGCCGGAACCATTGCCGCAGCCCGCCGCTTTTAAAACGCGAAATACCAAACATTGAGAGGACTTAATAATGAGACCGCTTCTCTTGGCCATCGCGTTCGTCGGCGCATCGACCTTTGCTGCCTTTGCGCAGACTTCGACCACCCCTTCGACGGATGGCGACACGCCCGCGGTTGCGACCCCCGACAGCAAGAACGCGACCGCGCCGGTCGAAGGAGCCAACAGCTTCACGGAGGATCAGGCGAAGGAACGTCTCATCGAGGCCGGCTATGCCGACATCGCGGACCTGAAGCTCGATGACAAGGGCATCTGGCGCGGCACGGCCACCAAGGACGGCAAGTCCGTCACCGTCGCGCTCGACTACCAGGGCAACATCGTCACCGAGTGACACCACAGTTCGAGGATATCTCCATGACAAAGACCGTAACCGGACTCTATGACGACTATTCTGATGCGCGCGCTGCCGTCAGCGCCCTCGAGGCGCGTGGCGTTCCCTCCAACGATATCAGCATCGTCTCGAACAATGCCGATGACCGCTATTCCAAGGATACCAATGCTGCCGAAGGTGCTGGTACCGGTGCTGGGATCGGTGCCGCGGTCGGCGGCGTCGGCGGCCTTCTGACCGGCCTCGGCATCGTGGCCATTCCGGGCGTCGGTCCAGTGGTCGCGGCCGGCTGGCTCGCCGCCACGGCGGCGGGCGCCGCTGCTGGCGCGGTCGCCGGCGGCGCGGCAGGCGGCCTGATCGGCGCAATGACGGATTCGGGCGTTCCGGAGGAGCATGCCCATGTTTATGCCGAAGGTGTGCGTCGTGGCGGCACGCTGGTGACAGCGAGGGTCGATGAAAGCCTGCACGCCGAGGCCGAGGCGATTCTTCGTCAGAACAACTGGGTCGATCCCGCCGCACGGCGCGCCGATTACGCTGAACAGGGCTGGACCCGTTTTGAGGACACGCTTGACCCGTATGGCCCGGCGGACATCGAGCAGGAGCGCCTGCGATACCGCCGATAACTCTGCGACAGGCGGCTCCAAGGAGCCGCCTGGCTCGACTGCAGAAAAGTTCACCTTCCTTCGTTCGGAGAAAAACTATGAACCGCATCATCTACATTGTTGGCTTGATTGTCATAGTGATTGCAATCCTCTCATTCCTTGGCCTGCGCTAGGGCGCCAACACGGACTGCGGCAGGCAGCGAATGGAGCAACAATCATGAAAACATTGGCAGCCATCATCGCGAGCGTTCTGCTGTCGATTGTCACATTTTCTCTCGGTGTGTTTGGAGCGACCCTTTATCTTTCGACACCTGAGCCGGCTTCGCTATCGAGAACCATCGGGGTCGCGGATCTATGGACCACCGAGCCTAAAGTCGTTGCGCGAAACCGGCACCAGCTGGAAGCTGCCGAGGGCGAAGAGATGTCGGCATCGCGCATCGAATTGGGCAGCCTTCCCAATGAGACCCATGACCAGCAAAGCTTTTTGGATGCTCAGCCGGACGAATTTGTCACGAGCTCAATTGCTGAAGACCAAAACCCCGGTCCCAAGACGCTGTCCCGCGAACATGTGCAATGGTGTATTTCGAGGTATAATTCCTATCGAGCCGACGATGACACATATCAACCCTATACCGGTAAACGCCGGCATTGCGTTTCTCCCTACTTTGCGAATGGAGCTCCTATCCATGACGAGGACAGAGGAGCCGCTGAAGAAGTGCTTTTGAGCTCAGATCACTCGCTCGGGGACGGCTACAAGAATGCTCCACTGGTTACCGCTGATCTTGAGGATCACACGCGCAAGTGCGGTGAGCGCTACAAGTCCTATCGCACGGACGACAATACATACCAGCCATATAATGGTGGTCCACGGCGTCAGTGCCAATGAAAAGCGCGAGCTGGACAGAACCTAAGATAAGACGGACGCACCGCCCGTGAGGATCGTGGAACTTTATAAGGTTTTCGCATTCGTCCACCACCTGCCCAGAGCCTTTTCTTTGAAGGGCTTGTCCTAATTAGACCGGTCATTAGCAAATTATAAACTGGGAAAATTTGAGCCGGGTCACCCCGCCAGAGAGTCAATATGCTACGCCGAGACACATCCGTTAGGTGGTTGAGGACACATAGCGTGATCATTCTGGGACGAGTCATCTTCGCATCCCCGAAGACGGCGGGCCACTCGCCGAAGGCCAGGTTCGTGGTGATGATGATCGAGGTGCGTTCGTAGAGGCGGCTGATGAGGTGGAAGAGAAGCTGGCCGCCGGCCTGGGCGAAGGGCAGATATCCCAGCTCGTCCATTATGACGAAGTCGAGCCTAGAGATGAAGTCGGCGAGCCGTCCCTGCTTGCCGTTGCGCGCCTCTTTCTTGAACCGTTGACCAAATCGACGACGTTGTTGAAGCGTCCGCGCGCGCCGTTGCGGAACAGGGCGCGGGCAAGCGCGATCGACAGGTGGGACTTTCCCGTTCCAGTCCCGCCGACCAGAACGATGTTGTGCTGCTCGGCGAGGAACGAGCCTGCCGCGAGCTGACGCACCAGCCCTTCATTGACCGGTGTGCCGGTTAAGTCGAAGTCTTCGATGTCCTTGGCCAGCGGCAGCTTGGACGCCAGGACGGCCCGACCATTCTCGTCGGCGACTCCTGGGGTGGCGTTATGATTACGGAAGCCGGCATCGTCCCCAAGGTCACTGGCCTGGTCTACGTCTCCGCTCCGTCGCCGGATGTAGTCGAAACGACCGCGCAGCAGTATGAGGGCTACACGACAGCGCCGGAGTTCGTGATCTAACCGACTGCCGATGGCTACGGTTTCCTGAAGGCCGGTACGTTCAAGGCGGGCTTTGCGGCTGACATGACCGATGCGGACGCTGCTTTCCTGGAAAACTCCAAGGTGCCAGTTAACCTGTCCTCCTTCGGTATCAAGCTGGAAAATGCCGCCTGGCGCACCAAGCCAAGCTGGGCAGTCATCGCCCGCCAGGACAAGGCCTTCGACCAGCGCATGCTGCAGAACATGGCCAAGCGCATCGGCGCCAAGGTGACCGAGGTCGACGCCAGTCATGCGCTGTTCGC
The DNA here is from genome assembly GCF_030733845.1 of Shinella zoogloeoides. Classification (NCBI taxonomy): domain Bacteria; kingdom Pseudomonadati; phylum Pseudomonadota; class Alphaproteobacteria; order Hyphomicrobiales; family Rhizobiaceae; genus Shinella; species Shinella zoogloeoides. The sequence continues at coordinate 316,193 of NZ_CP132313.1, read as the reverse complement.
GACTCAGCCCGGAGTCATCGCCGATGTTATCGATCAGGCCGCGAAGAGCACAGTGAAGGTCGCTGAGTGAAAGCTGATACGAATAGCGGCGGACGGCGTAAAGCCGTCTGCCAGCATCTTTATGGTGGCTGCATCCAATACCTCAGTGCATTGGAGCATGGGACGCAATTGGACCAGTCTGCAATGCTCGACTACAGCCTTGCCTCTCCTAGGCGGGTGAGGGGAAGCGTGTCTGCGTGCTCCGACCGGCTAATCACTGGTGTGGACAGAAGCTGGTCTTTGCGTGACGCGGAATTCCCGCAAGCGGCGGTGCAAACATATTAAATGATTGCGAAACTGCATGGTCGAAGGTTCTGATCCCTTCAAGGCGCTCCCAAATATTTGGCTGATCTCTGCATCCCAGTCAGATCGTGTCCACGTAGGTGGTGTAGCTGACGGCTGATGGCCGTGCTTTCCGACATAGGGTCGGAGGGATATCAACGGGCCACAGCGGGCAAGCTGATTTGGGATCATCGCTCATTTGCGCCATGGTCTCTGCGCAGCTTCGGAATGCGAAGCTCGACCGCGCCAGCTTGCGTCTCCCAATCGCGGTCACGGTAGTCGTTGCGCTGTGCAAGCCGCATCGGGTTCTTCTCCCCGAACCCTGCATCCGTACATCCGTAGCTGAGCCGACCTCCAGCTCCATCAGCCGTTCAGCCGCAAAGCCGATCATCTCGCGCAACAAATCGGCATCAGCGCTCCTCTCAACGCGAGCGCAGGTTCATCATGTCTATGGTCATCAGCGATCTTTCCGTCAGGTTGTGTCTTGAACAACCCGACCCTAGCGGAAAACACTGATGACCGCCCGCACAGCCCCTCACTCGCTACAGCGCGATTGGGCGCGCGCTCGCGAGCGTCTGTGCTACCGCCGAACTACACCACTCGGTGGGACACGATCTGGGCAGGAATGGCTCAAGAGCCTTATCATCGTCTGAGATCACTGAATGCATTTACTGCTACAAGACGTTTCGATCCTTTACCCCGTCCAGCGCGGTGCGCTTGCGGCAGTATTCAAAGTTTGTCTGCCCCCATCAAACGCAATGCTGTGTAAGGTTTTCCCAATCGGACCGGAGGGTTGGCCGTCGTGGCCATATGCTGGTTCTGCGTGCCTTGGGGAAAACCATGGATCTGGAAAAGATCAAGACGCTTCTCGATTTCGTCGGCCGCTCGCGCATCTCGGAATTGACGGTCAGCGAGGCGGGTACGACCGTTGTCATCCGCAATTCCTCCCCGACGGCCGAGACCGGGCATGCGCCTGCGGTCCCGTCGCCGGCATCGCCCGTCTCTGCGCCCGCCGAACCGGCCGGCCGGAACCATGAAGCGGACAAGCGGCTGGTGCGGTCGGCTCTTGCTGGTGTTCTCCACCAAGCGGCAAGCCCCGGCGCGGCGCCGCTGATCGCCCTGGGCGATAGGGTCGAGGCGGGGCAGGCGCTGTGCATCGTCGAGGCGATGAAGGTTTTCACCACGGTGAGCGCGCCCTTCGGCGGTACGGTCAAGCGCATCTTCTTCGAAGACGGGCAGGATGTCGCCTTCGGCGATCCGATCGCGGAGATCGTCTGATGGAGGTCCCGTTCACCTCCGTTCTGATCGCCAATCGCGGCGAGATCGCCGTGCGCATCGAGCGCGCATGCCTGGAGCTCGGGCTGCGGCCGGTCCTTATCGCGTCCGAAGCGGACAAGGCAGGTCGCGCCGCGCCGAAGGACGGCGGACCGCTTGTCATCGGCCCCTCCGCACCCGGGCGCAGCTATCTCAACCAGGCGGCCATTCTGCTGGCTGCCCGCGTGACGAGCGCGGAGGCCATCCATCCAGGCTACGGCTTTCTGTCGGAAAACGCCGATTTCGCCGAGGCGGTGGAGGAGGCCGGGCTTACCTTCGTCGGGCCGCCGGCATCCGCGATCCGCATCATGGGCGACAAGATCGCCGCCAAGCGGGCGATGATGGCCGCCGGCGTACCCTGCGTGCCGGGGCCGGGCGAGCCATTGCCGGAGGACGCTGAGGCGGTGCGGGCAATCGCGGACGAGATCGGCTATCCCGTGATCGTCAAGGCGGCCGGCGGCGGGGGCGGGCGCGGCATGCGCGTCGTGCGCGAGAGCGCCGAGGTTGCGGATGCCATCGCAATTACCCGCGAGGAAGCGCGCCGCGCATTCGGCAAGCCCGAACTCTATATCGAGAAATTCCTGGAGCATCCGCGCCACGTCGAATTCCAGGTTCTGTGCGACAATCACGGCAATGCCGTCTGGGTTGGTCATCGCGATTGTTCCGTCCAGCGCCGGCACCAGAAGGTCGTGGAAGAAGCGCCGGCGCCGGGCATCGCACCCGATCTTGCAGAACGGATCGGCGCGCGCTGCGCGGAAGCCTGCCGGCAAATCGGCTATCGCGGCGTCGGTACCTTCGAGTTTCTCTACGAGAATGGCGAATTCTATTTCATCGAGATGAACACCCGCCTTCAGGTCGAGCATCCCGTCACCGAAATGACGGCGGGTGTCGACCTTGTGCACGAGCAATTGCGCGTCGCGCAGGGTGCACTGCTAGATGAGGCCCGCTTTGCCGGCACGGCACAGGGCCATGCCTTCGAGTGCCGCATCAATGCGGAGGATCCCACCACCTTCGTCGCCGCGCCGGGACGCATCACGGCGGTCCGCTTCCCGAGCGGGCCTGGCGTTCGCGTCGATAGCCATGTTTCCGCGGGGTATCGCGTTTCGCCCTACTACGATTCGCTGATCGCCAAGCTGATCGTCTATGCGCCGACCCGCGAAGTCGCCATCCGCCGCATGCAGGTCGCCCTCGCCGAGACCCGCATCGAGGGCATCGCCACCAACCTACCGCTGCACGCGCGGATCTTCTCCGATCCGGATTTCGTGCGTGGCGGCGTCGATATCCACCATCTTGAAAAACGGCTGAGGGAGGAACCCCGTGGCGAGGCGTGACCGCTCGACGGACAGGAACACGATCGGCGATCTCTCCGATCCAGCCCTGATCTCCACCCTGACCGGCTGGCTGGAAAGCTCCGGCGCCAGGGAACTGGAAATCGCCACGCCCGACGGCGGCGTGCTGAAGATCGCATTGAATGCCGGCGCCCGCCCGGTGCACAGGGCCGACCCCATGCCGGACATTCCGGCCGGACGGCCGGACGGGCGTATCGTCAAGGCGCCCCTTGCCGGCCGCTTCCATGACAGGCATCCCGCCGTTGCCGACGCCGGGCCGCTTGCCGGCGAGGGCAGGGCGCTTGAAGGCGGCGCAATAGTCGGTTTTGTCGAAGTGGGGCCGACGCTGCTTCCGGTGTTCATCCGCGAGGGCGGTGTGGTCAGCGATGTCCATGTCCGTACCGGCGACCTGATCGGCTATGGCGATGCCATCGTGACGATGGAGGCCTCTCGATGAGCTTCCGGCAAGCCGCCCCCGCCTCCATCGTTCCCGACACCGACGATCAGGCACGCATTTCCTTCATAGGCACACGCGCCTTCCTCATCGAGGCGCCCGGTGCCTTCGACCTGCCGAACCAGCGGCGCATCTGGTCTTTGTCGCACGCACTCGAAACCCGGCCCGACATTGCCGAGATCGTGCCGGGCATGACGAACCTGCTGGTCATCCTCAAGGAGACGCCCGATGCGTCCGACGCGATCGTCCTCGCGCTGCAGGAGGAATGGCGGCGTGCGCGGGGTGTCGATCTTGCCGGCCGCGAGATCGAGATCGCCGTCACCTATGGCGGCGAACATGCGACGGACCTGCCGGCGCTGTGCGACCTGTCCGGCCTCTCCGACCGGGAGGTGGTGCGCATCCACCACGAAGGCACCTACCGCGTCTTCGCGCTCGGAAGCGCCCCGGGCTTCGGCTACCTGCACGGGCTCGACCCGCACATTCACATGCCGCGCAAGACCGTGCCTTCGCTGCACATGGCCCGCGGCTGCGTGACCATCGGCGGCATGCAGACGGGCGTCGCCGTGCTGACGGGGCCGAACGGCTGGAACTCGATCGGCTTTGCCGAACTCCAGATGTTCGACCCGATGGCGGCTCTTCCCGCCGTGATGGCCCCCGGCGATACCGTGCGTTTCCGTCCTGAAAGGATCGAGCTGTGATCGAGATCGTCTCAACCGGCCCCCTGAACACGATCCAGGACCTCGGCCGTCCCGGCTATCGCAATATCGGCGTCACCGCCTGCGGTGCTATGGACACGCTGGCGCTGAGGATCGGCAATATCCTCGCCGGCAATGCGCCCGATGCCGCCGGCATCGAAGTGCAGACCTTTCCGTTCCGTGTGCGCTTTTTCGAGCGGGGCGCCTTTGCCGTGACCGGCGCGGACTGCCGGGCGACGCTCGACGGCGTGCCGCTGCCGCCCTGGTGGGTGACGGAGGCGCAGGCGGGCCAGGTGCTGGAATTCTCGCCGCCCTTGAAGGACGCGCGCGCCTGTCTCTGCCTTGCCGGCGGGGTGGATGTCGCTCCCGTCATGGGCTCACGCAGCACCTCGCTGCGCGGTGGTTTCGGCGGGATGGAGGGGCGCGTGCTGGCCGCGGGCGACCGGATCGCGACGGGCACGGCGGCGGGCGGCTTCCTGCCGAAGGGCGGTTTCGGCGTCGTGCCGCCGGCCACGGCCCTGAAGGATGTCTTCCCCGTCGCCGAGGGCGGCGCACTTATCATCCGGGCGTTGCCGGCGGGGGAACACGATCTGTTCGGTACGGACGCGGAACGGTTCTGGGGGCAGCCGTGGAAGATTTCCGCGCGCAGCGATCGCACTGGCTACCGGCTGAGCGGCGATCCGATCCATCCAACCGAGGTGGTTGAGATGCGTTCGCACGGCGTCGTGCCCGGCGTCATTCAGGTGCCGCCGGCAGGTGAGCCCATCGTGCAGATGAGCGACGCCAACACGGCGGGCGGCTATCCCAAGATCGCCGGCGTCATCGAGGCGGACCTCTGGCGGCTGGGGCAGGCGCGTATCGGCTCGCTGCTGCGCTTCATGCCGGCGACGCATGCGGAGGCGAAGGCCGTGGAGACGGCGCTTACGGCCTATGTCGCCGATGTTCAGAAGACTGCCCGGCTGGTGCGCCAGGCACTCGCCGCCATGGCTTAGGAGTTTCCCATGCAGGTCGATCTCAATTCCGATATGGGCGAGGGCTTCGGCCCCTACCGTCTCTGCGACGACGAGGCGATGATGGATGTCGTCACCTCCGCCAACATCGCTTGCGGCTTCCATGCCGGCGATCCCGATACGATGGTGCGCATGGTGCGCCTGGCGCGGCAGCGGGGTGTCGATGTCGGTGCCCATCCCGGTCTGCCGGACCGGCAGGGCTTCGGCCGCCGCGAATTGCCGTTCGGGCCGGACGAATTGCGCCAGCAGATGCTCTACCAGCTCGGCGCTTTGACGGCGATTGCCAAGGCCGAGGGCGTCACGGTCTCCCATGTCAGTTTCCATGCGGCGATGGGAAACATGGTCAACCGCGATCCCGCGCTTGCCTCGGCCATGATGGCGGCGATCCACAGCGTCGATCCCGGCCTCATCGTCTTTGCGACAGCGGACAGCGTGATCGAGCGTGCCGCAATCGAGGCCGGGCTGAAGACCCTGACCCTCTTTCTCGCCGACCGTGCCTATGACGCCAAGGGTGCGCTCGTGCCGCGCGGCCAACCCGGCGCCCTCGTCAAGGACGAGGCCTCTGTGCGCGCCCGCGTGCGAAAATTCCTCCTCGACGGGACTGTCACGGCCATCGACGGAACTGTCATTCCGATGCGCGCGCGCTCCATCCTCGTGCACAGCGACACGCCCGGTTCGCTCGACCTTGCCCGCACCGTGCGCAGCGAGATCGAAGCGGCCGGTGGCACCCTCACGCCCGTTTCCAAACTCCTGCGATAATTTCCGTCCCATCGAAAGCGACCACCATGCCCGCCATAGCCGACCGCCTGCAGAACGTTTCCGTCTCCGCCTCCGCCGCGATGACCCAGCGCGCCCGCGATCTCACGGCCAAGGGCATCAAGGTCATCAGCCTGTCTTCCGGCGAGCCGGATTTCGCCACCCCCGCCAATGCCGTCGAGGCGGGCTATGCGGCTGCGCTTGCCGGCGATACGAAATATCCGCCGCTCGACGGCACCCCGGCCCTGCGCCAGGCGATTGCGCGTAAATTCAAGCGCGACAACAATCTCGACTACGATGCCAGCGAGATCGTCGTTGCCGGCGGCGGCAAGCAGATCATCTTCAACGCCGTCATGGCCACCTGCAATCCCGGCGACGAGGTGGTCATCCCGTCGCCCTCCTGGATCAGCTACGCCGATATCGTGAAATTCGCCGGCGCCGTGCCGGTGCCGGTCGATTGCCCGCAGCAGAACGGTTTCAAGCTGCGCGCCGAAGACCTGGATGCGGCGATCACGCCGCGCACGAAATGGCTGTTCCTGAATTTCCCGAACAACCCGACGGGTGCGGCCTGCTCGCGCGCCGAGATGAAGGCCATCGCCGAGGTGATGCTGAAACATCCGCATGTCTGGATCATGACCGACGACATGTACGAGCACCTGATCTATGACGGGTTTGAATTCTGCACCATCGCCGAGGTCGAACCGCGTCTGAAGGACCGCGTGCTGACGGTCAACGGCGCTTCCAAGGCCTATGCGATGACCGGCTGGCGCCTCGGTTTCTGCGGCGGGCCGAAGGACCTCATCAAGGCGATCAGCAACGTCAACGGCCAGAACAGCGGCGGCACGTCCACCATCACGCAGGCCGCCGTCGCCGCCGTGCTCGACGGGCCGCAGGACCTCCTGAAGGAGCGGGCGGCGATCTATAAGACCCGGCGCGATTTCGTCGTGGACCGGCTTGGCGAGATCGATGGCGTCCGCTGCCACAAGCCGGAGGGCGCCTTCTACGTATTCCCGAACATCGCCGAGCTGATCGGCCGGACGAGCAAGGGCGGGCGCCGGATCGAGACGGACACGGATTTCGTGCTCGCCCTGCTCGACGAGCATCATGTCGCTACCGTGCAGGGCGCGGCCTATGGCATGAGCCCGTTCTTCCGCATCTCCTACGCCACGAGCATGGAGCGGCTGGACGAGGCCTGCGGCCGCGTCGCCGAATTCTGCGCGGGTCTGCGCTAACCCTGGCCCTTGAGGCGTGCGGTCAATTCCATCAGGATGGACCGCACTGCCAGGGCGGGCTCTGAAAGCTCGCTCTGGTCGGAAACGCAAAGCGACAGCGTCTCCTCGACCCGGGGCGTCACAATGCGTGAGACGATCGGTTCGGAACTCTCGGCGACGATACGCTCGGCGATGGCACGCGGCATGATCGTCGCGCCGACGCCGCGGCTGACGGCACGGCCGAGCGTGCGCACGATCTCCACCTCCGCCACCACGTTCAGCGACAGGCGGCCGCGGGTGAAAGCGAGGTCGATGGCGCGGCGCACGAAATTGTAGGGCGGCGGCAGGAGGAGTGGCAGGTCGTTCAGCGCGCTCACCGGCAGCGGCGCGTCTCCGGCCTCGATGCCGAAATCCTTGTGGGCGACGAGGTGAAATTCTTCCGTGAAGACCGGCTCGAAACGTACGCCCTTGATCGGCCCGGTGCCGTGGATGAGCGCCATTTCCAGGCGGCCGTTCATGATCATCTGGCTGTAAGTCTGGCCGACGCTTTCGGTAAGATGCAGAAGGATGCCGGGATGGCGCTTGCGGGTTTCGGTGAGGAGGTCGACGGAGAGCGTCGCCGCGCTCGAAAACGGCACGAGGCCGACCGAGACGCGGCCGACGAGCGTCGAGCCGGCCGCCGTCACGTCAGCCTGGGCCTGGTCCATCTGGCGCAGGATGATCTGGGCGTGGCGATAGACGGCCTTGCCCGCTTCGGTCATCGAGACGCCCTGCTGGCTGCGGATCAGCAGTTTCTGGCGGAAGTGATCCTCCAGCGCGGCAAGCTGCTGGCTGAGGGCCGGCTGGGCGATGTGCAGCACGTCGGCAGCGCGGGTGATGCTGCCGGTATCCACGATGACGATAAAGGATTTGAGACGCCTGATATCCATATGCCGAACCAGTCCTTGACGGTGCCGCATGTTACAGGCCGGAAGGATTGCGGCAAGCCCATAAGGCTTCCTTATCCATCCAGATTCAAACGGTCTTATTCAGAGCGGAAAAGCTTCGCTACTCTCTCTTTCAACAACAGGGGAACCACAATGTCCTTTTCCGATTACAGAACCGCTCTGGTGACCGGCGCCTCCTCCGGGATCGGTGCTGCGGTCGTCGAACGGCTCCGCCGCGAGGGTCTGGAAGTTCACGCAGTCGCCCGCAGCGCGGGCGCCCTTCAGGACCTCGCCGCGCGCACGGGCTGCGTTCCCCACGCCGTCGACGTCACGGACCGGGCGGCACTCGCAAGGCTCTGCGGCGACGTCGAATTCGACATCCTCGTCAACAATGCCGGCGTCGATCGTCCGAAGAAATTCCTGGAGGCGGAGGATGGCGACATCGATCTCCTCGTCGATGTCAACCTGCGTGCCGTCCTCCACCTCTGCCGGTTGATCGTTCCCGGCATGGCGGCGCGCGATCGCGGCCATGTCATCAATATTTCCTCGATCGCCGGCAACTACAATTTCGGTGGCAATTCGACCTATCACGCCACCAAGGCCGGCGTCGCGATGCTGTCCAACCAGCTGCGCATCGACACCTTCGGCAAGCGCGTACGGGTGACGGAAATCTGCCCGGGCCGCGTGGCGACCGACATCTTCAACCACGTGCATGGCGACGACCCGTCGATCCGCGAACGCTTCATCGACGGCTTCGAGTTGCCGCAGGCCGCCGACATCGCCGACGCCATCGCCTTTGCCATCGCAGCGCCCGTCGCGGTCAATATCGGCCATATGGAAATCACGCCGACGCTCCAGGTGATGGGTGGCCTGCAGACGGCTCGCCCGCAGGAGCGGCAGCCGTGAAAGGCTTCGACCTCACCGCCATCCTCGGCAATCCCGAATACATGGCCATGCTGGCGCACGGCATCAAGATGACCTTCATCATCGCGATCTGCTCGTGGTTGCTGGCCATGAGCCTTGCGGTGCTGCTGCTTGCGATCCGCTTCTCACCGGGACGGATCGGCAATTCGGTGGTGGCGGGTTACGTGTCCTATCACCGCAACGTGCCCACGCTGGTGCAACTCATGCTCTGGTACTTCGGCATCTACACGGTGCTGCCCATGGGCGTGGCGGATTGGCTTTCGGCCCATTCGGCCGAGATGATCTTCGCGGTCATCGGCCTCGGGCTCTGCCAGGCGGCCTATTTCAGCGAGGATCTTCGGTCGGGCCTGCGCTCGATCAATCCCGGACAGATGGAGGCGGCGCGTGCTCTCGGCCACGGCTACATCTCCTCCATGCGCTACGTGTTGATCCCGCAGGGCGTGCGCAATGCGCTGCCGGCGCTGGTCAACCATTCCGTCTCGCTGTTCAAGAATTCGAGCCTTGCCATCGTCATCGGCGCGCCGGAACTCAGCCACGCGGTGAAGGAGATCGAGAACCTCTCCTTCCGCACCTTCGAGATCTACCTGATCGGCACGGTCCTCTACCTGTTCTTTTCGCTCATCATCATGGGCGCCGGCGCCTGGCTCACCTGGCGCGCCGATCCCCTGAACGGAGCGCGCCGATGATCCACGACCTGATCGCCATCATCGACGAATACTGGCTGCTGCTCCTCATTGGCCAATATCCGAACGGCCCGCTCGGTGGCCTTGCCAACACGCTGATCCTCTCGGCGCTCAGCATCGTCATCGCCTTTCCCTTCGCCATCCTGCTCGCCTTCGCCCGCCTTTCGAAATACCGGGCGCTGCGCTGGCCGGTGACGGTGCTGGTCTATGTGACGCGCGGCGTGCCGCTCTTGATGCTGGTGCTTTGGAGCTATTTCCTCGTGCCGCTGCTGACGGGGGCCGACGTGCCGAGCTTCCTCACCATGCTCGCCACCCTCGTGGTCTATCAGGGCGCGTTTCTCAGCGAAATCATCCGCGCCGGCATCGTGGCGCTGGGGCAGGGGCAGATGGATGCCGCAAGGGCCCTCGGCCACGGCTGGTTCGGCGCCATGCGCTACGTCATCCTGCCGCAGGCGCTCTACAACATGATCCCGAGCATGCTGTCGACCTTCGTCGCGACCATCAAGGACACGACGCTCGGCTATGTCATCAACGTGCCGGACCTCACCTTCGCCGCAAGCCAGGTCAACAACCAGCTCCTTACGCAGCCCTTCCAGGTCTTCCTGATCCTGGCGCTCACCTACTACGTGATCTGCTGGTCGCTGACCGCGCTCACCAATGTCGTGGAGCGACGCATCACCCGACGTCGCGCCGGCCTTATTGCCCCGAAGCGGACGCTTCCGCTTTCCCTGACCACCAACGCCACGGAGCAGCCATGACCGCTTCAGTATCCGCCCCCGCGAAGGATCAGACGATCCAGTTGGCCGATGTCCGCAAAAGCTATGGCGAATTCGACGTGCTGAAAGGCATCGACGCTACGGTCTCGCGCGGCGAGGTGGTGGTCATTTGCGGCCCTTCCGGCTCCGGCAAGTCGACCCTCATCCGCACCGTCAACCGGCTGGAGGAAATCAACAGCGGCTCGATCTTCTTCGAAGGGCAGGACATCCACGCCCCGCTCAAGGGCCGCGAACTGAACCGCTTGCGCAGTCGCATCGGCTTTGTCTTCCAGAGCTTCAATCTCTTTCCGCATCTCTCGGCGGTCGACAACGTCGCCATGTCGCCCATGCGCGTGAAAGGCGTGCCGGCGGCGCAGGCCCGCGACAAGGCGCTGAAGCTTCTCGAAAGGGTGGGGTTGCGCGACAAGGCCAACAGCTATCCCGCCCAGCTTTCCGGCGGCCAGCAGCAGCGCGTCGCCATTGCCCGGGCACTCGCGATGGAGCCGCCGGTCATGCTCTTCGACGAGCCGACCAGCGCGCTCGACCCGGAAATGGTCGGCGAAGTGCTGAGCGTCATGAAGTCGCTGGCGGCCGAGGGCATGACCATGATGTGCGTCACGCACGAAATGGGCTTTGCCCGCGATGTGGCCGACCGCATCTGGTTCATCGACGGCGGACAGATCATCGAGACGGCGACGCCCGACGAATTTTTCAGCAATCCTAAGCATCCCCGCGCGCAGCGCTTCCTCGCGGACCTGCGCCACTAATACCAAGCAACGAAGGAGAACAGCCAATGAAGTGCCATCATCTCATCCTCGCCGCGACCGTTGCGGCCGCCGCGCTTGCCGGGCCGGCCGCGGCCGATCAGCTTGACGACATCATTGCCAACAAGACGCTGCGCTGCGCGACCTTTGCTGACGTGCCGCCCTTTGCCGCACCGGATACGCAGACCCGTGAAATGGTCGGCTTCGACGTCGATCTGTGCGGCGCCATTGCCCGCGAGCTCGGCGTGAAGGCCGAGGTCAAGCCGGTTTCGGTGGAGGCCCGCGTGCCGGAGGTGAAGCTCGGCCGCGTCGATATCACCGTCGCCAACCTCGCCTATACCAAGAGCCGCGCCGAGCAGATCCAGTTCAGCGATCCCTACTATCTCGCCAAGGAAATGCTGATCGTCCCGGCTGACGATCCCGGCAAGGTGAAGGCGGATTATGTCGGCCAGCGCATCGCCTCCACCAAGGGCTCGACCTCGGAAATGTCGATCAAGCTCAACAAGTCCGAGCCGCTGACCTTCCAGGACACGGCCTCCGCCTACCTCGCCGCCCAGCAGGGCAAGGCCCGTGGCATGGTCGCCAACACCATGACGACGACCAAGCTGGTCAACGAATCCAAGACGAAGGGCCGCGAGATGCGCATGATCGAGGAACCGATGCTGTTCCAGCCGATCGGCATCGGCATGCAGAAGGACCAGCCGGCGCTGACGGCAAAGATCAACGAGGTGCTGCGCAAGCTCGACGAGAGCGGCGAGATCAACCAGATCTGGGACAAGTGGCTCGGCCCGAACACCGAATACAAGATGACCCGTACCGACAAAGTCGCACCGCTCTCCGAACTGAAGTTCACCGAAATCCCGTAAGGGCTCTGGCACAGGCGACAGTCTTTCCAACATGACTTCAACAACACGGCGGCGGGCGCTGCGCCCGCCGCAACGACCACTCGTGGGAAAAATCATGACGCATATCAAGAAAATGCCCGTCCGTCCGAGCGCTGCCGAGATCGAGGCGCTTGCAAAATTCTCGCCCGCGACCATCCACGAGGCGCAGGGCAGGCGCGGCGCGCTCTCCTCGCGCATCAAGCCGGTCGACTACCGTATGAAGCTGTGCGGTCCGGCCTTCACGGTGCGCTGCGCGCCGCGCGACAACATCATGCTGCAACTGGCGATCAACTATGCCCATCCCGGCGACATCATCGTCGTTTCGGGCGGCGAATACGAGGAGGCTGGCTCCTTTGGCGACGTACTGGCCAATGCCTGCCTCGCCAAAGGCATCGGCGGTCTCGTCACGGACAGCGGCGTGCGCGACTCGCTGCAACTGCGCGAACTCGGCTTCCCGGTCTTCTCGCTCAGTGTCTGCATCAAGGGCACCGTCAAGGAAACGCTGACCTCCACAAACGACTCGATCGTCGTCGGCGGTGAACTCATCCATCCCGGCGACATCATCGTGGGCGACGCCGACGGTCTCGTTATCGTGCGACGCGAGGAAGCGCTTGACGTGGCAGCACTTTCGCAGGCGCGTGAAGACGCCGAAGCCGGCTACATCGCCGCCTACAAGGCCGGAAAATCGGTCGTAGAGGTCAGCAATCTTGAAGCGGTGCTGAAAGCCAAAGGCCTGACGGTCGAAGCGTGAACGGAGGGTCCATTATGAGCAAGATCGAGATATTACAGGTTGGCCCGTATCCCGAATGGGACCAGGAACGCCTGGATACGCATTTCACGATGCACCGCTATTTCGAGGCGGCCGACAAGGCGGCGTTTCTCGCCGAGCACGGCGGCAATATCCGCGGCATCGCGACACGCGGCGAACTCGGCGCCAACCGCGCGATGATCGAGGCGCTGCCGAAGCTCGAGGTCATCAGCGTCTACGGCGTCGGTTATGACGCGGTGGATCTTGCCACCGCCCGCGAGCGCGGCATCCGCGTCACCAACACGCCCGACGTACTCACCAAGGACGTCGCCGATCTCGGCATCGCCATGATGCTGGCTGAGGCGCGCGGCGTCATCGGCGGCGAGGCCTGGGTGAAGAGCGGCGACTGGGCAAGGAAGGGCCTCTATCCGCTGAAGCGCCGGGTGCACGGCATGCGCGCCGGCGTGCTCGGCCTCGGCCGCATCGGCTACGAGGTCGCCAAACGCCTCACCGGCTTCGACATGGACATCGCCTATAGCGACACCGGTCCGAAGGACTTCGCCAAGGACTGGACCTTCATCGCCGATCCGGTCGAGCTTGCCGAACGCTCCGACTTCTTCTTCGTCACCCTCGCCGCCTCGGCCGAGACGCGCCATATCGTCGGGCCCAAGGTCATCGCGGCGCTGGGGGCGGAGGGCATGCTGATCAACATCTCCCGCGCCTCCAACATCGACGAGGGCGCCCTTCTCGACGCGCTCGAGAGCAAGGCGCTCGGCTCGGCCGCGCTCGACGTTTTCGAGGGCGAGCCGAACCTCAATCCGCGCTTCCTGGCGCTGGACAACGTGCTGCTCCAGCCGCACATGGCCTCCGGCACGGTCGAGACCCGCAAGGCCATGGGCCAGCTCGTCTTCGACAACCTGTCGTCCCATTTCGACGGCCGGCCGCTGCCAACCCCGGTCCTGTGAGGAGAAAGCCATGAAGGCGATCGTCATCCACGCGGCGAAGGACCTGCGCATCGAGGACAGCGCCGTGGAAGCGCCCGGTCCCGGTGAGGTGGAGATCCGCCTTGCTGCCGGCGGCATCTGCGGCTCGGACCTGCACTATTACAACCACGGTGGCTTCGGCACGGTGCGGCTGAAAGAGCCGATGATCCTCGGCCATGAGGTCGCCGGACATGTCGCCGCGCTCGGCGAAGGGGTCTCCGGTCTTGCCGTCGGCGATCTCGTCGCCGTCTCGCCCTCGCGGCCCTGCGGCGCCTGCGACTATTGCCTGAAGGGCCTGGCGAACCATTGTTTCAACATGCGCTTCTACGGCTCGGCCATGCCCTTCCCGCATATCCAGGGCGCCTTCCGCGAGCGCCTGGTGGCCAAGGCCAGCCAATGCGTCAGGGCGGACGGCCTTACGGCCGGCGAAGCCGCGATGGCCGAACCGCTGTCGGTGACGTTGCACGCCACGCGCCGGGCCGGCGAGATGCTGGGCAAGCGCGTGCTCGTCACCGGCTGCGGTCCTATCGGCACTCTTTCGATCCTCGCCGCCCGCCGGGCAGGTGCCGCCGAGATCGTCGCGGCCGACCTTTCCGAGCGGGCGCTCGGCTTTGCCCGCACCGTCGGCGCGGATCGCACGATCAATCTTTCCGAGGACCGCGACGGGCTCGTGCCTTTCAGCGCGAACAAGGGATATTTCGACGTTCTCTATGAATGCTCCGGCGCGCAGCCCGCCCTCGTCGCCGGCATCCAGGCGCTCGCCCCGCGCGGCGTCATCGTCCAGCTCGGCCTCGGCGGCGAGATGAGCCTGCCGATGATGGCGATCACCGCCAAGGAGCTGGACCTGCGCGGCTCCTTCCGCTTCCATGAGGAATTCGCCGTCGCGGTGAAGCTGATGCAGGGCGGACTGATCGATGTGAAACCGCTGATCACCCATACGTTGCCGCTTGCGGAGGCCTTGACGGCCTTCGAGATTGCCTCGGACAAGGGGCAATCGATGAAGACGCAGATCGCGTTCAGTTAGGAAGAGCCATGAGCATCCAGCTTTTCGACCTCACGGGCAAGCGCGCCCTCGTTACCGGCTCCTCCCAGGGGATCGGCTTCGCCCTGGCAAAGGGCCTTGCCGCCGCCGGCGCGGACGTCGTCCTCAACGGCCGTGACGAAGCCAAGCTCGCGGCTGCCGCGAAGAACCTCGGCGCGAAGCATACGCTCGCCTTCGACGCCACCGACCACGCGGCGGTGCGCAAGGCGGTCGACGCCTTCGAAGCCGACATTGGCCCGATCGACATCCTCGTCAACAATGCCGGCATGCAGCACCGCACGCCGCTGGAGGATTTCCCGGCCGATGCCTTCGAGCGGCTGCTGAAGACGAACATCTCGACTGTCTTCAATGTCGGCCAGGCCGTCGCCCGCCACATGATCGCGCGCGGCGCGGGCAAGATCATCAATATCGCCAGCGTCCAGACCGCGCTCGCCCGCCCCGGCATCGCGCCCTATACCGCCACCAAGGGCGCCGTCGGCAACCTCACCAAGGGCATGGCGACGGATTGGGCCAAACACGGCCTGCAATGCAACGCCATCGCGCCCGGCTATTTCGACACGCCGCTGAATGCCGCGCTCGTCGCCGACGCTTCCTTCTCCGAATGGCTGGAGAAGCGCACGCCCGCCGGTCGCTGGGGCAAGGTGGAGGAGCTGGTCGGCGCCTGCATCTTTCTCTCGTCGGCCGCCTCCTCCTTCGTCAACGGACACACGCTCTATGTCGACGGCGGCATCACGGCCTCGCTCTGAGATGCCCCAGTCCCATCCGATAAGCCGCATCGTCCTGATGGGTGTCGCCGGTTGCGGCAAGTCGGCGGTCGGCGCCGCACTCGCCGCGCGCCTCGGCGCCGCCTATCTCGACGGCGACGACCTGCATGCGTCGGAAAACATCGAGAAGATGAGCCGCGGCGAACCCTTGAGCGACGGGGACCGCTGGCCTTGGCTCACCCTCATCGGGCAAAGGCTCGCCAACCCGGACGGCATCCTCATCCTCGGCTGTTCGGCGCTGAAGCGCCGCTACCGCGACCACATCCGCGCGGAAGCCGGCGCGCCCGTCACCTTCGTCCACCTCTCCGGCACGGCAGAGCTGATCACGAAGCGCATGGGCGCCCGCACGGGCCACTTCATGCCGACAATCCTCATCGACAGCCAGTTCGCGGCGCTCGAACTGCCCGCCGCAGATGAACACAGTATCACGGTCGATATCGACCGGCCACTGGACGCGATCGTTGATCAAGTAATTAGTCTGCTTGAGGTTGGGTAGGCTGGTTTGCGCTTCAAATCTCATCAAATGCAAAAAAACTGAGCGTCAAACGACTCAGTCTCTGTTTCTACTCCCATCAAAAACGCGACAGTAGACTCAACGCTCCGCGATCGTGATGCACGTGGCATCCGTGTT